>JBILYO010000156.1:0-5051 GCA_044377685.1 Polynucleobacter sp.
TTAACAGCCTGTCCTCGTACAGTCGATTTAAATTGACTTAAATTAAATCGATAAGTTTGCCAAGTCGGTTCAGCGATAAAATCTGCTGCATATGACACACGTGGCGCTAGCTCAGTTCGTAAGACTAACTTATAACGCTTGCCATCACCTTTCGCTAGAAGCTCAAGCACTTGAGTTCCTTGGGGAAATTTTACGGATGAGCGCATGGATGCAAAGCCACCGTTATTTTCAAGCGAAACCACACCCTCAAAAAACAAACCATGGACATCTTGGCGAAGACCCGATTGAGACACGCCGCCCATCACGCTATCATTAATAATCCAACAATCACGCATCATATTAGGGTTAGCGAAATCCATGTACATTCCTTGTGCGCGCAATTGTTCTGCCCAACATACAAAGTAAACACTGCAGGTATAAAGAAAGTTTCTTCTTGAGTTCAATTGATTTAGAAATAAGCAATTCAGGCAAATATTTCTTTTTTCCAAACACTTGCTAGCCACGGCTGTTGTTCAAATGGGAGTCCGCTTGGCCTATAGTAGTGTTCAATTTCTGTAAACTGTGCATTGGTCATAAAAGATCGCCAGCCTTCCAGATCATGATATGAGCCAAAACGATCTCCGTACCAGCTTTCCTCATTATTGCCACGTGGATTTGAGCTAAATAGAATGCCATTTGGTTTTAAGCTGGCCCATAAATGCCCCAGCACTTTTGGCAATAACTTATTGGGGACATGAAATAGCGAAGCGTTGGCAAAAATACCATCAAAAGTATTCTCTGGTAGATCTAAGTTAAAAAAATCCTGTACTAAGATTTTGCAAGCACTTTTCATTCTGGCTATTTGAGCAGCTTTCGGACTTCCTTCAAGACCAATGGCGATATGACCAAGTTTAGCTAAGGTTTGTAGGTCTCTTCCCGGGCCGCATCCAAAATCGAGCAGATGAAATGGCGGTTCAGCCTTTATCGCTCTTAGGAAGGCATTGATATTTTGACTGACATCATGATCTTGCGTACCTTCGTCATAAGAAATGGCATTTTGATCATAATGACCAATATTTTTTTGAGAAATTAGAATAAATTCGTTAGTGATATTTTTTAAAATAGACATAGTTAGTTACTTTAGATATTACCGTTATAAGCCTAAATTAAACGTTTCTGCTCAAATACCATATTGGCAAAATGATGATAGTCTAAAAATAGTATTTAACTTAATAGGAGATAAAGATGAAAATGTATCAAATAATCACAAAAACTGTAATAGGCCTTTGCTTTGGCATAGCTTCTTTAACTGTCTTTGCACAGTCAATGAATGTAACTCTCGCTGGATCTCAGGAAGTTCCCCCTGTTACCACATCAGCTACTGGTAAGGGTTCGATTATGGTTGGCCCTGATGGATCTGTTTCAGGTAGCGTTACTACTTCAGGTGTTGATGCGACTATGGCACATATTCATGAAGCCCCCATGGGTCAGAATGGCCCTGTAGTTGTTCCATTCGCAAAAACGGCAGACAATGTATGGTCTGTTCCAGCTGGTGCTAAATTAACTGCTGCTCAACTACAAAGCTTGAAGAGTGGGAATCTTTATATCAATGTCCATAGCGCTGCAAATAAGGGGGGCGAAATTAGGGGTCAGCTAAAGCCTTAATTTAAGCATCACACATCGTTGGCCCCATTTGATTTCATATTAGGCCACACGAGAGCTCTCAGGCTCTCATCAGCACTGGTGAGGGTTTTTTCTTTTGGGCATTACTTAAGGTAATGATTATGTTTTGCACGGCTTATCGTACGGTTCTATATTTTGCTGCAAGTAATTGAAATCATTGAATATTAAAGTAATAACGATTTCTTCTCGGTCGTAGATCGCACTTTCGAATCGTGCTGGACAGATTGGCGAAATTTATCTTATTATGTTCTTTTCTAAGTCCAGTAATGAATAAAAAATTTATCCCATTACCTTTTTTTATGGAAATTCTATGAAGCATTTTAAAGTTTGGTTTACTATTTTTAGTACCTTTTTTGCTCTAAATACATTGGCCCAAAATTATGTTGACGGCGGCGACGATAAATATAATCCTCGCATTGGTCAAGAAGGTAAAGACGTTGTTTGGGTGCCTACTGGCAATGAATTACTTGCTAACATGTTGAAAACTGCGAAAGTGACTTCCAACGATTTAGTCTATGACCTTGGCTCTGGAGACGGCAGAATTGCGATTGCAGCTGCGAAAGATTTTGGAGCACGTGCTGTTGGAATTGAATTTAACCCAGAAATGGCGAAACTAGCCCAACGTAATGCCGACCGCTCTGGTGTTAGTGATCGCGTGAAGATTATTAATGGCGATATCTTTAAAGAAGATTTCAGTAAGGCAACTGTGATAACTATGTACTTACTACCAGATCTGAATATTGCCTTACGTCCCACCATATTAAAGATGAAACCTGGTACGAGAGTCACATCGCATGCATTTAGTATGGGCGATTGGGAGGCGGATATTGAAATTGATACACCTGCTAAAGCCTACTATTGGGTTGTACCTGCTCAAGTGGCGGGGGAGTGGGTAATTACTGGAATGGAGCCGGCTAGGACGACTTTAAAACTGTCTCAACATTATCAAAAAATAGGTGGCACTCTTCAAATTGGTAATGACTCGCAACCCATTCTCAATCCTAAATTAGACGGCTCAACTTTAAGCTTTACATACCTTGATCGCGATAAAAGTTCACATTTTGTAAGAATGGCTGTCAATAACAATGAGATCAAGGGCCTTTATAAAAGTAGGTCTTACAACGACACCGCAATTACTGGTAAGCGCCTTTAATATTTCATCGGATTACAGCCAATGGTTTAGGGTCTTCGCCTCAGCGCTTACTGGGGCGTTGGAGCTTTGTGTCTGTGATGCCCTATCAAAAAGCTCTTTTGATTTGTAATGCCCCTTTAAGTAAATTGACTCATTCCTGCGTCAATTTACTTCTTACTGAATAGATCCCTAGAATGGTGCAAGCTATTTCTTATCTTTCTGAGTAGTAAAGCCAAAAATCCATCAAAAGACTAGCGGATCCTTGCGATCCCCGGCAGAATAATTACCGCTATTCATCATTCGGCTTTATGATGAATAGCATAGTGTCGCTGTATATACCCTTGGTACTTTAACTGGAATTTAAAAATGAAAAAAATTAGTCTATATGCAGCAGTCATTAGCTCTGTTTGTTTAGTTGCTGCTTGTAGTAATACGCCGAAATTGGCTTCAGAGTCGATGCCAAGATCTGGTTTTCTACCCAACTATTCACTACTTGTGCCAACATATACCACTGCATCTGATACTAGAATTTGGCGTTATCGCAAGGATGGTATTAATCCCGCAACCTATACCGCCGTGATATTAGATCCTATTTATTTAAATCAAACCGCTACTAAAGACGTCAGCGCAGAATCTATTGCTAAAGCAAAATCGACATTACAAGCTTCTATGGTTGAAGCTGTAAATGCTCGTGGCAATCTTAAGATTGTCACACAGCCAGGACCGGGGGTTGTTAGAGTTAGTGTTGGAATTACTGGCGCCGAAGTTTCTAATGATTATTTGAAGCCGTGGAACTTTACTCCAATTGGATTGGCTACAAATGCTGCAGCATTTGCGGGAGGCATAAATGCTAAAACCCCAGCATTGGTAGTTGAAAATAAAATTACGGACAGCAGAACTAATGAAGTGATTGGAATGGGCTTAGTAACGGTTCAAGGAGAATCTTTTAGAACATCCTCTGGTTCTGTAGACTCTTTCATTGCTATGGCTAAAAAGGCAGTAAGTGCTGCCTTGGAAGCTTCGGCTAAATAGAGTCTATGGCATTACTAACTAAACATCTTGTCTATATTGCTATCGGATTATCTGTATGCACAGCAGCGTATGCAGATAATTCAGTGCGCAATAAAGAAATCGCAGATCGTTTTGTAAGCTGCGATAAGAACCGTGATGGCAAGCTTACCAAACAAGAAGCAAAAGGATGTATGCCAAGGGTCTTTGATCATTTTAGCGATATCGATACTGACAATAAAGGCTATGTTACGGTTGCCCAAATTGAGGCCCTTGCATCTAGGTAGGGCATCATATTATTGGAATTACTATGGCCCTTGTCTTTCCTGGATTTGAACAAAAGAAAATTAGCATTGCATCTGCAGATGGCCCTATAGAAATAGCCTATTTAGTTGGCGGTAAAGGCCCTGCTTTACTGTTATTACATGGCTTTCCGCAAACGAAGGCAATATGGCATCGAACCGCAACTGCTTTGGCAAAACACTACACAGTGATTGCAGCAGATCTTCGTGGCTATGGCGAATCATCCAAGCCGCACGGTAAAAGTGATCATTCGAGTTATTCCAAAAGATCTATGGCAGCAGATCAACATGCTTTGATGCATGCTCTTGGGCACCATCATTTTTTCTTATTAGGGCATGATCGTGGCGGACGCGTATCACATCGACTGGCAGCAGATTTTCCCGATAGCGTGTTGCGTTTGATGGTCTTAGATATTTCCCCCACCTTATCCATGTATGAGAACACCAGCATGGATTTTGCTAAAGGCTATTGGCACTGGTTTTTCTTAATACAGCCAGAACCTATTCCAGAAACTCTGATTGGGGCTAATCCTGACTTTTGGTTAAAAAATCATATGGGTAGGCATGCTGGAACGGGTATTTTTTCTGCTGAAAACTGGGCAGAGTATTTGACGGGTGCTAGTAATTCACAAAGTATGCATGCTATGTGTGAAGACTATCGTGCGGCGGCCACCATTGATCTTGCTCATGACCGAGAGGATCGTCAGGCAGGAAAATGCTTAGAAATGCCCTTAAGGGTCCTATGGGGAGAGCATGGTTTGGTAAATAAATGCTTTAAACCGCTTGAGGACTGGCAGAAAGTTGCCAAGAATGTTTCTGGAAAAACCGTAGCTTGCGGCCACTACATTCCAGAAGAATTACCAGATGAGCTTATCAGCGAAGCTATCGCATTCTTCAAATAAGCATTATTTACAGGGCTAAATTAGGCATTTTTTTGGCAAGTGGCG
>JBILYO010000157.1:0-5045 GCA_044377685.1 Polynucleobacter sp.
GCAAAAGAATACGTAATTTCCTACAGGGATTCCCCTTAAGGATTTAAGGCTGAATAGCGATCAGATTTAAAATCTCTGCCGCAGCTGCAAAGCCACACGCTGCAGTAACCATCACAGTAGAGCCATAGCCAGAACAAGCTAATCCTCCGCTAGAAGAGCCAGCTCTTGGTTCATGCGAGTAAATCGCACGCACTCCTATTTTCTTTTTCAGATTTCTAGAGAAACCATGATCTTGTCGTAAACCTTGGCGAACCTTTGCTAACAATGCGTCTTGCTCAGTTCGCGAAAGATCATCGCAACGCACTGAGGTGGGATCAGTCTTACCACCGGCAGCACCACACATCACTAAAGAACGGTTTTGTTGAGTAGCCCAAATCACTAATGCAATTTTTGTCTGCACTGAATCGGTGGCGTCTAAAACCAATGCATTTTCAGGAACTACTGCGTCAATCTTACCTGGCTCTAAAAATTCATCACAGATCGTTAATTGAATGTCTGGGTTAATTTGCATCATGCGTTCGCCCATGGCCTGAACTTTGGCTTTGCCATACTGACCCTCTAAGGCATGCAATTGGCGATTGGTATTGCTCTCAGCAATGTGATCAAAATCAACCAAAACCAAGTGCCCAATACCTGTCCGAGCCAAAGCTTCCGCTGCCCAGGAACCAACTCCACCTAAGCCAGCAACTACTACAGTAGCTTGCTGAAAGCGCGCACGTAGCTCTGGCCCATAGAGTCTGGAAACCCCTCCGAAACGCCGACTATCTAAACTGTCTTCAATCTTGTCTTCTGCCATAGCTTCTCTTTATACTGAACAAATGGACAGCATCGCTCAACTTCGCAAAAACTATACCTTTGGTCAGCTTTCGGAAACTGAGGTGCCGCACAATCCATTAGTGCTTTTTCAGCTTTGGTTTGACCAAGCTGTGAAAGCACAATGTCCTGAACCCAATTCCATGACCTTAGCGACTGCGGACCAAGCAGGTAATCCATCAGCACGTATTGTCTTACTAAAAGGAGCTGATCAGAACGGCTTTACCTTCTTTACCAATTACGAGAGTCAAAAAGGGCGTGATTTAGCAATTCGTCCCCAAGCTGCCCTCCTATTTCACTGGCATGAGCTAGAGCGTCAAGTCCGCATTAAAGGTCTCGTGGAGCGGGTTAGCGCAGCTGAAAGCGATGAATACTTTCATTCCCGTCCAGCCGCCTCCAGAATAGGTGCCTGGGCCTCCCCCCAAAGCTCTGCGATTCCTAGCCGCGAATTTTTAGAGCAAGCTGAAAAGCGTTACCAAGCAGAATTTGGTGATACCCCACCACGCCCCGCCCATTGGGGTGGGTATCGCTTACAGCCTATGGAAATTGAGTTCTGGCAGGGTCGACCATCCAGACTTCATGACCGCATTCATTACCAGCTTGATGGGGCAATCTGGAAGATCGAGCGCTTAGCACCCTAAGCATAACGAGGCGCAATGAGCGCTTTAAATTTGGCTCTAAATTTTGCGAGTTTAGGTGCTACGACTGCCATGCAGTAACCTTGATTTGGATGCTGCTGGAAATAATTCTGGTGATACTCTTCTGCTGGATAAATAATAGGGGCTGCATCAATCTGCGTTACCACTGGCGCAGAATAAATTTTTGAATCCCCAAGTTCCTTTACCACCTCATGAGCTATCTGGGTTTGCGTATCACTATGAGTAAAGATGACCGAACGATATTGAGTGCCATGATCATTGCCCTGATAGTTCAAGGTCGTAGGATCATGAATCACAAAGAAAATCTCTAGCAAATCCCGAAAAGAAACGATCTTGGGATCAAATAAGATATCCACAATTTCAGCATGGCCAGTTGCTCCAGTGCAAATCTCTTCATAACTAGGGTTAGGACGAGCGCCCCCGGCATAGCCAGAGACAACTGAGTGAACACCCTGAATTTGCTGGTAAACAGCTTCAAGACACCAAAAGCACCCGCCACCCAGGGTGGCACGCTCTAAATTCTCTAGGGTTTTATTTAAGTTTTCATTCATGGCTTTATCCTAATGCCTTATTCCAAAATCTGCCAACTCTTAATCCCCTTATGAATCGCTTCTCTCTCCAACTAGACGAAATCAAAGCTGCCTTCGCCGCAGAACCTAATCCATCTCTAGATATTCGGCTTGAACGCATTGCCCGAATTGAAAAAATGATTCAGGCCAATGAAGATAAAATTTGTAGGGCAGTTTCTGCTGATTTTGGCGTGCGTCATCCGATTGAAACCCGCCTAGCTGAATTTCAGATGATTTACCAAGCCTGTCAATTTACTCGTCAGCATCTTAAAGAATGGATGCGCCCCGAGCAAGTGGATACGCCCATCACGCTTGGATCCTCAGAAGCATGGATTCAAAACCAAGCACTTGGCGTAGTCGGAATAATGAGTCCCTGGAATTATCCAGTGCAGTTAGCACTCGTTCCAGCGATTGCGGCCTTTGCTGCCGGCAATCGCGTATGGCTTAAACCCTCAGAACGTTGTTTACGCACCTCGGGATTTTTATCCAACCTGATTCAGGAATATTTTCACCCTACAGAATTTTGCGTTACCACTGGGGGCGCAGAAGTAGCTGAACAATTTGCAGCGCTGCCTTTTGATTACCTCTTTTTTACTGGCAATGAAAGTATTGGTAAAAAGGTGATGCGATCAGCCGCTGAACATCTTACGCCCATCACCCTTGAGCTTGGAGGCAAATCCCCTGCAATAGTTGACTCCACAGCCAACCTAAAAGATGCAGCTGCAAGCATCATTTATGGCAAATTACTCAATAGTGGACAAACCTGCATAGCGCCAGATTACGTTCTCATTGAACCATCCAAGCAAGATGTGTTTATCCAAGAACTCAAAGTTGCAGCACAAGAGCAATTTTCCAACCCTGATGAATTAACAGGACCAATTGATGACGCACAACTACAACATTGGCAGCACTTGGTAGCTGATGCCCTTGATCGTGGTGCAAAAGCAATTTCTCTACTAAAAACTCCTGCTACTAGCGCCAGAAAGTTTGAGCCAGTGGTGCTGATTGATATTCCAGCAGAGGCCCGTATCCTGCATGAAGAAATTTTTGGACCTATTTTGCCGATTGTGACGATCACAAACACTCAAGCTGCAATTGAATTGATCAATAAGAAACCTCATCCTCTTGCGCTGTATTGGTTTGGTAAAGACAAAAAGAATATGCAAAAGGTCTTAAGCGAAACAAGATCCGGCGGAGTCACGATTAATGAAACTTTATTACACATCACAGTAGAGTCATTGCCTTTTGGCGGTACTGGTGCAAGTGGCATGGGTGCTTATCATGGCAAAGTAGGATTTGATCTCTTTAGTCATCGCAAATCGGTTTTGCAAGTAAGAGGCTTTTTAGGTTTAAACCTATGGAAAGGGAGCAAGCTAGCACGTCCGCCATATGGAAAAACAGTTGAACGTTTATTGCGCTTTCTGAAGTAATTGCAATTAACTGGGGAAAACCCTTGTAATCACATCCCCAAACTGTCATAATAGGAGGCTTTTTTAAGCAATTTGTTTCATCGCCCCCCAGCTATATTTCAGCGTAACGTTTAGAAGTCATAAACACAGAATTAAAAAAACGCGCTGCCGCCTGTCTGATGGTCGATGCCTTTGACCATCGCACCCTTTAAAAACCATGGGTGCAACATACGGAGACATCCCTTTGAGGGGATGTGTAATAGCATGACTTTTTCTAAAGAAACTAAAAACGAGTCGCAAGACTCAAAGCACGCTGGAAGTTCCTTCCAGTCTTTCGCCCTTGCGGCGCCACTTCTTAAAAACGTTGCTGAACTGGGTTTTACCCAAGCCACACCTGTTCAATCACAGGTTATTCCTGCTGCTTTAGCGGGTGGTGACTTATTGGTCAGCAGCCAAACCGGTAGCGGTAAAACTGCAGCCTTTTTATTGCCTTTAATTAATCAACTCATTGAAGACAACCCAAACAACTCACCTGTACCAGGTCGCGCACAACCTAAAGTGTTAGTGCTCTGCCCTACTCGTGAATTGGCTCAACAGGTTACTGCTGATGCAGTGAACTTAGTTCGTGGCATGAAAGGTATTCGCATTGCAACTGTCATGGGTGGCATGCCTTATGGCAAGCAAATCCAGGCTCTGAAAGGTGCTTTGTTAGTTGTTGCCACTCCAGGTCGTTTACTCGATCTGTGTGACAGCAAAGCAATTCGTCTGGATGATATCAAACAACTCGTTATCGATGAAGCTGATCGTATGCTCGACATGGGATTTGCAGATGATCTAGAGGCAATTGATAAACGCTGTGCAGGACGTAAGCAAACTTTAATGTTCTCTGCAACTTTTGCACCAAAGATTATGTCTTTGGCCAATGCCTTAACTACAGACGCCAAGCGGATTGAACTTGCTCACGCAGGTGAAAAACACGCTAACATCGAACAGAAGTTACATTGGGCAGATAGCATGTCACATAAACATAAATTGCTTGAGCATATTTTGGCAGATGCCACTTTGGATCAAGCGGTAGTGTTTGCGAGCACCCAAGTTGAAAGCGAAAAAATCGCTGATACCTTACGTGCTAATGGTTACGAAGCAACTGCCCTTCATGGTGCTATGCCTCAAGCTGTCCGTATGCGTCGCCTTGAATCCTTGCGTAAAGGTCACACCAAGATTTTGGTGGCGACTGATGTAGCAGCTCGTGGCATCGATGTACCACGGATTAGTCATGTGATTAACTTTGGCCTACCAATGAAACCAGAAGACTATACCCATCGCATCGGACGTACCGGTCGTGCTGGTCGCAATGGTATTGCTATCACTTTGGTTGAACATCGTGACCGCGCCAAGATCCGTAATATCGAGCGCTTTACGCAGCAAGATATCGTTGCATCGGTGATTGCTGGTCTTGAGCCACAAGCTAAACCAAGCTTTGGTGGTGGTGGCGGTCGTCCTGGTGGTCGCTCTGGCGGTGGTGGCGGTGGTAATCGCTCTGGCGGTGGCGGCGGTCGTTATGGCTCCGGTGCTCGTTCTGAGTCGCGCTTTGG
>JBILYO010000031.1:0-14919 GCA_044377685.1 Polynucleobacter sp.
TTTAATTTGCCACAAAATAATGCTGAGCAAATTAAGGTGGGTCAGGAAGTGGAGGTCACCACGGACGCCTTTAAGGACGCTAGCTTTATCGGCAAGATTACTGCTGTGAGCCCCAAAGTGGATACCAACACTCGAAACATTCAAGTGGAAGCTCGACTGGCGAATCCTGACAAGAAAATTCTTCCCGGCATGTTTGCTAATGTCAATATTAAGTTGGGCGATCAAGTGAAGTTGCTGACTTTGCCACAAACTTCTGTGACCTATAACCCATATGGCTCTACAGTCTTCCTAGCTAAGTCTACTGGCAAGAAAGATAAACAAGGGAAAGATATTTTGGAGGCACAACAAGTCTTTGTTACTACGGGCGCAACACGCGGTGATCAAGTAGCAATTCTAAAAGGGGTTGAAGAGGGCGCAACAGTTGTCACTAGTGGGCAGCTGAAGTTAAAGAACGGTACCCCTTTGATTATTAATAACAAGGTACAGCCAGCCAATTCACCTAATCCAAAGCCTCAGGAATAAGTAGCAGATGAATTGGACTGACATATTCATTCGAAGACCAGTGCTCTCACTGGTAGTCAGTGCGCTCGTCTTGGTATTTGGTTTGAAGGCGGCAGGTAGCCTGCCTGTTAATCAGTACCCCCAAACTCAAAATGCGATTGTCACTATTAGCACTGCTTACTTTGGCGCTGATCCTGAAACAATCGCAGGGTTTATTACCCAACCCTTAGAGGCTTCTATTGCACAGGCGCAAGGCATCGATTACTTGTCCTCTGCAAGCGTGAGTGGCGTATCTACCATCATTGCTACTTTAAAGTTGAATTACGACTCCAATGCAGCGCTAACCCAAATTCAAACCCAGATTAGCGCTGTGAGAAACCAATTACCACCGCAGGCTCAACAGCCGATATTGACTGTACAGGTTGGGCAATCGACAGCCGCAATGTATATGGGTTTTTACAGTGATGAGATTCCGAATAATGCGATTACTGATTACTTACTCCGAGTAGTAAAGCCAAAACTAGATTCTGTTGATGGTGTGCAAAACGCAGAAATTACTGGTGGCAGAAAATTTGCTTTACGTGCTTGGCTAGATCGCGAAAAGATGGCTGGTCTTGGCGTTGGAGCTGATGATGTTTATAACGCCATGGCGGCGAATAATTACTTATCAGCAGTAGGTAGTACTAAAGGGGATATGGTGGCCGTCGATCTGGTTGCCGGAACAGATTTACATACTCTTGAAGAATTTCGTAAGTTGGTGATCAAAAAAGATGGCGTGAATTTAGTCTATTTAGACCAAGTCGCCAATGTAACCCTTGGTTCTGAAGACTACAACACCAACGTTGCCTTTAGCGGTAAGCGATCAGTGTTCATTGCTATTAAGGTTGCCCCCCAGGCCAATTTATTAGATGTCGCACAACGTGTCCGGGATGTTGTTCCTGAGATCCAAAAGCAATTACCAATTGGCATGACAGGTAAGGTGGTGTACGACTCAACCAAGTTTATTACCAGCTCGATTGATGAAGTAGTTACTACCTTAATAGAAGCTTTATTAATTGTGACTTTGGTCATCTACCTCTTTTTGGGTAGTCTTCGTGCTGTGGCAGTTCCAGTAATTGCCATGCCACTCTCATTAATTGGCACCTTCTTCATGATGCAGGTACTGGGCTACTCCATTAATTTGCTAACACTCTTGGCTTTAGTACTAGCAATTGGATTAGTGGTCGATGATGCCATTATTGTGGTGGAGAACGTTGATCGCCATATGAAAGAAGGCAAGTCTCCATTAGAGGCCTCTTTAATTGCCGCCCGCGAATTAGGTGGTCCGATTTTGGCAATGACGATCGTTTTAATTGCGGTATATATTCCCATTGGCTTTCAGGGAGGCTTAACGGGCGCCCTCTTTACTGAGTTTGCCTTTACTTTGGCTAGTGCGGTAGCTGTCTCGGGCTTGATTGCATTAACACTTTCACCAATGATGTGCTCTCGTATTTTTACTGAAGAGCAAGAGGCTTCTCCATTTGTACAAAAGATTGATCGCATTTTTGATAAGGTTCACCACAGCTATCAAAGTACCCTACGAGATTTATTAAGTACATGGCAAGTCATTATTGTTATGGGCGCCATTCTATTGGGGGGTGTTGCTTATTTATATGCAACTGCACGGGCAGAATTAGCGCCTACTGAAGATCAGGGCATTGTATTAATGCAGGCTTCCGGACCGCCTAACAGTACCGTAAATCAAATGCAAACTTATGCTGATCAGATTTATCAGATATCTAGCGCGGAACCCGAGTATGAACAAATGTTCCAAATTACCAGTCCTACTAGTAGTTTTGGTGGCGTCTTGCTAAAAGATTGGACTCAACGAAGCCGCAATGCCACCAAGTTCCAAGAGGATATGCAAAAGAAGTGGAATTCAATTGCTGGTGTTCGGGTTGCAGCATTCCAATTCCCTGCATTGCCTGGAGCTCAAGGATTTCCAGTTCAAGTAGTCATTACTACAACAGAGCCATATGATCAGTTGAATGAAGTTTCACAAGCAGTATTAGATAAGGCACGTCGTAGCGGAAACTTTTTCTACGTTGATTCAGACTTAAAAATTGATAAACCGCAAGATGTTTTAGTGATTGATCGCGAGAAAGTAGCTGCCTTAGGAATGACGCAACAGCAGGTTGGCGCAGCTTTATCTGCGGCCTTGGGCGGTGGCTATGTCAATTATTTTTCTGTCTCTGGGCGCTCATATAAAGTCATTCCTCAGGTCAAGCAAGTCGATAGATTAAACCCCGATCAAATCTTGGATTACTACATTCGCACTCCCAGCGGTGCAATGGTTCAAGCCCGCACTATTGCAAGTATTAAGAAAAGAGTAGTACCCCAATCAATCAATCACTTTCAGCAATTGAATTCAGCCACGATTGCTGGAGTGAATACACCATTTATTTCTCAAGCAGATTTGTTGGAGTTCATGCGTCAGGCTTTGAAAGAGGTTGCACCAAACGGATACAACATAGATTACGCTGGCCCCTCACGCCAGTTCATGGCTGAATCTGGTGGTTTCTTGGTAACCATGTTCTTTGCGATTTTGATCGTTTTCTTGGTGCTAGCCGCTCAATTTGAGAGCTTTCGCGATCCCATTGTGATCTTGGTCTCAGTTCCCCTTGCCTTATTTGGCGCGCTCATCTTTATCAACCTAGGATTTACTACGCTAAACGTTTATACCCAGGTGGGCTTAGTGACGCTCATGGGCTTAATTAGTAAGCATGGAATCTTGATTGTGGAATTTGCTAATGAATTACAAGGGGCTGGACGCAGTAAGCTTGACGCCATCGTCGAGGCAAGTAGTGTACGTTTAAGACCCATCCTGATGACTACTGCCGCGATGGTTCTGGGAGTGGTTCCTTTGGTGATTGCCTCAGGAGCAGGTGCTGCGGGTCGTCAGTCAATGGGTATCGTGATCTTTACTGGATTATCAATCGGCACCCTCTTCACCTTATTTGTTGTTCCAGCAATGTATCTATTGCTAGGCGCTGACCACCATAAAAATAAATTTAAGCAACCGTAAGCTTTCCTTATTTGATGATGTTGAGCTGTTTCTCGACAATTTCATTAAATAAGGTTTCTGTTTCCAAGCGCCTTAGCCATGCATCAATATTGTTTAGCTTGATACGACCACCAGTTTTTTCTGGGAAGGTTTCATCTACCAATATCCAACGAGCAACGCAGAGCCCGAGAGCAATATCGCCAATATGAAATTGCTTGCCTGAGCAATAGTCTTGATTTGCTAAAGTAGTATCTAGTAGTTCTAACAAGTTATTGGTATCTTGATACCCTTTTTTAATAGCATCGTACTTACGTTCGTTTTCAGGTACGCGAGTTAAGCCTAAAAATGATGTACGTAACGCTGGCCATAAAGTACCAACTTGCCAATCAAGCCATTTTTCTGAACCGTATTGACTAGCAATGTCACTTGGGAAGCGGCCTTGCTTATCGTATTGGCGCGCTAGGTAGCGCATGATGGTATTCGATTCCCAAAGTACGATGTCACCATCCTCCAGGGTTGGGACCAGCCCATTAGGGTTTAATTTGAGAAACTCAGGAGTGCGATTCACTCCAAAGTGCAGTCCTGCATCAATTCGCTCGAAATCTTTACCTTCTTGCATTCCAAGTTCAGCCAGACACCACAAAACTTTTTGTACATTAATCGAACTTTTACGGCCCCATAAACGTATCATGGCTTTTCCTTCATTTCTATTTACTTGAATTAATTTGTTTTAAGTTCGGCGAAATCAAGACCAACAAATTTACTACGAGCATAAATAAGCGGTTCTTTTTCTGGATAATTTTTTAAGCTTAATACCTTGGCAACGATGATGTTATGGTCTCCACCGGTATGGACGTAAGCAGTTTCACATTCATAATAAGCAACACAATCATTAATCTGACAAAGACCATTATCGGCGATTTGATGAGGTACGCCTATAAACTCATCATGCTTGACCGTTGCAAAGTGCATGGCTAAATCTTCTTGTGAACGCTCAAGCACATGAATTAAGTGTTTTTTCCCAAGCTCCATCCAAGGCATGAAGCGCGACTGTTTTTTTAGGCTCCAAAGAATCAGTGGGGGCTCTAAGGAAACCGTATTAAACGAGCTGATGGTGATGCCATGATGCTGCTGCTGTTCATCAAGGCAAGTAATGACGGTAACCCCTGTTGCGAATGAGGCGAATCCTTTGCGTAACTCCTGGGAAGTAAATGGGGCCATTGACTATGAATTACTTGCTTACAGGAGTAATAGTGGTTCCAGGAATAGGCATCAAGATTTCATTCTCTTCGGCTTTGACGCATTTAAAGCGATACTCATTGTTAGCCTTGGAGAGAAAGCTTGCTCCTTGGTAAAAGTCGTTCCGGCAAGTGTTTGTAGCAAAGTCCATTACCTCTTGAGGGGGGGCGCTAGAATTAATCAGGCGCATATTGCCCATAGACATGCCGAGTTTGGTTGAGGAGCAGCCAGCCAGTAGTAAGATAGAAAGCGCAGTTAATAGCAGAATTTTTTTCATGAAAACCCCCATAATCATCAATGCTCGTTAGGATAAACCTATTACGCATTTGTTGCGGGGAAAAGCTTCGATCTAAAAGGAAGATGTATGTTTAAGGCTATTTTGGTAAAAAAGGATGATCAGGGCTATCGCGCTGAGCTGGCAGAGCTTGATGAGGCTAGCTTGCCCGAAGGCGATGTAAAGGTGAAGGTGCTCTACTCCACCCTTAATTACAAAGATGGTCTAGCCATTACAGGTAAAGGCCCTGTCATACGTAACTTTCCGATGGTGCCGGGGATCGATTTCGCGGGGGAAGTATTAGAGAGTAGTAGCCCCGACTTTAAGGCTGGCGATATGGTCCTTCTAAATGGTTGGGGTGTTGGAGAAGGTCACTGGGGTGGCTTAAGTCAAATGGCGCGGGTCAAGGCCGAGTGGCTCATTCCATTGCCTAAAGGTTTTACAGCCAAGCAGGCTTTGGCGATTGGCACTGCAGGTTATACCGCCATGCTATGTGTGATGGCGCTCCAATCTCATGGTCTTAAGCCAAGTGATGGTGAAGTTTTAGTTACTGGTGCTGCAGGTGGCGTCGGTAGCTTTGCCGTTGCACTCTTAAGTAAATTGGGATTTACGGTGGTCGCTAGTACCGGGCGTTTATCTGAAGAGAATTATTTAAAGCAGCTTGGTGCCTCAGAGGTCATTGAGCGCACCGCTTTATCTGCTCCTGGAAAGCCCTTGGCAAAAGAGCGCTGGGCTGCTGTAGTTGATAGCGTTGGAAGCCATACCTTGGCAAACGCCTGCGCCCAAACGAAGAGTGATGGCGCAGTTGCTGCTTGTGGCCTTGCGCAAGGCATGGACTTTCCTTCTAGTGTGGCACCATTTATTCTTCGTGGCATCACTTTATATGGCATCAATAGTGTTACCGTGGCACGTGCAAAAAGAATTGCTGCTTATGAGCAATTAAGTAAGCTGATTGATTTAAAAACTCTGGATGAGATTTCTCATGAAATTAATTTGGAGGAGTCCTTAAAGTATGCTCAAGAACTGATGGCAGGTAATGTTCGTGGGCGCTTAATCGTCGACGTCAATCAATAATTGGTTAAATAAATATATGAACAATAAACCTCCATTAGCTTCTGAAAGCGCTCTTCATTACCCCCTTGGAGATCAGCTTCCAGAGTTGGGAAGTAGCATTGAAGTGGCGCCAGGAGTACGTTGGCTCAGAATGAAGCTGCCATTTGCTTTAGACCATATTAATTTATGGCTCTTACGCGATGAAATTGATGGTGTAGATGGTTGGACCATCGTCGATTGCGGTATAGCCAATGATGAAACTAAGGCTGCATGGGACAAAATTTTTACAAATGAACTCAATGGATTACCAGTCTTGCGAGTCATTGTGACGCATATGCATCCAGATCATGTGGGGCTTTCACAATGGTTATGTGAAAAATGGAAGGCGCCCTTATGGATTTCGATGACAGATTATTTAACTGCTCAATGGTTAAGTCATAAAGAGGGTGGTGCAGCCGTCGGCACTCGGGCTGGCGGCGGCGGGTCTGCAGACCATTTTCAAAAACATGGCCTAACTACGCCGGAGGATTTAGAAAAAATTCGGGGCCGTTCTAACTACTATAGCAATATGGTCCCCGGGGTTCCAAGACAATATCGGCGGATTATTAATGGCGAGAAGATTCTGATTGGTGGCCGAGAGTGGCAAGTCATTATGGGCTTTGGTCATGCACCAGAGCACGCCTCGCTTTTTTGCAAAGATCTTGAAGTATTAATTTCTGGAGATATGTTATTGCCGCGCATTTCTACTAACGTCAGTGTCTTTGACGCGGACCCTGATGCAGATCCTTTGGGGCTATATCTAGCTTCTTTAGATGAATATTTACCACTGCCAGACGATACCTTAGTGCTGCCCTCGCACGGCAAGCCTTTTCAAGGCATGAAACCAAGGATTGCTCAGCTCAAGACACACCATGATGAACGTTTAGCAGATACCTTGGGCGCGTGTAAAAAACCGGCACATGCTAGAGAGATAGTGCCGGTTTTGTTTAAGCGCGAATTAGATATTCATCAGCTTACTTTTGCCATGGGCGAGGCTATTGCCCATCTGAATTACCTACTTCGTCGAGGTAAGTTGCATCGCCAGCTTTGCGACGACGGCGTGCTGCGGTTTTCCGTGGTTTAGCACTGGTTTTAGCCTCTGATTTTTCAGGGGTATTAGAGGCTGCTGCACCAGCAGCAGAAACGGCCTCACCAAAAGACTTTAAAGCCATCATGGTGGCATGCTGAACTTCTAAGCCTTGAATAGTGGATTTAAGAATATTGAGGTTGAGATTTAGCCAGTTTTCAACGCTCTTGAGATCCTTGATGCGTTTTTCTAATTCTTCTACATCTAGCCCTGGAAAGGCGGAAGTAAAGCCGCCGGCGGCCTTAGATGCATCTGTAGTAAAGGGAAATTGCCCTGCTTGCGCCGCCGCACCTTGCCCCCACATGGTTTTGAACATATCAAGGCTTTGATTAAATTCAGGAATAGTTCCAAACATAGCAGGCTCCAGGTTAAATAAAAAGTGGCTTTTCCAATAGAATAAGGGATTCTAGAGATTATTCCCGGTTAAGCAATGCAATTTAATGGTTTATCCCAGCCGTATACACGTGGTCAGGCACTTCCTGAGCTGCTGAAGCAGCGCATTCTCATTTTGGATGGAGCAATGGGAACGATGATTCAGCAGTACAAGTTTTCAGAAGAAGATTACCGAGGTCTTCCTGGAAATCCTCGTTTTGTAGATCATCCCGGTGACTTAAAAGGCAATAACGAATTGTTGGTGCTGACCCACCCAGAAATTATTAGCAAGATTCATGAACAATACTTAGATGCTGGTGCAGACATTATTGAAACCAATACCTTTGGCGCTACTTCCGTAGCGCAAGAGGATTACAAAATGCCTGGCTTAGCACGCGAGATGAATGAGGTTTCGGCTAGGCTCGCTAAGGCTGCATGTGACAAATACAGTACGCCTGATAAGCCTCGTTTTGCTGCCGGTGCTATTGGACCAACACCAAAGACTGCAAGTATTTCTCCCGATGTTAATGATCCTGGTGCACGAAACATTACCTTCGATGCATTGCGAGCATCTTATCGTGAGCAAATTGAGGGCCTATTTGCTGGTGGCGTAGATTTGTTTTTAGTAGAGACGATCTTTGATACGCTCAATGCTAAAGCCGCCCTGTTTGCTTTAGATGAATTTTTTGAAGAGACGGGCGAGCGTTTACCAGTGATGATTTCTGGAACAGTAACAGATGCATCAGGCCGTATTCTGTCTGGTCAAACGGTTGAGGCCTTTTGGAATAGCTTACGCCATATTAAGCCTCTTACTTTTGGATTAAATTGCGCTTTAGGTGCTGCACTCATGCGCCCATATATTGCTGAACTTGCACGTATTTGTGATGCAGCAGTTTCCTGCTACCCCAATGCAGGCCTACCTAATCCTATGAGCGATACGGGCTTTGATGAGACGCCAGATATTACTTCGAGCTTAGTAGATGGATTTGCTAAAGATGGTTTGGTTAATCTCGTAGGTGGCTGCTGCGGGACCACGCCCGAGCACATTCGTGCAATTGCAAATGCGGTTTCCAAGCGTAAACCCCGTGCCTTTTATCGTGAAGATACGGGAGCAGCAGCGTGAGCACATCAGAAAATCAACGGCCGATACCTGCAATGAAGTTATCTGGACTTGAATCATTTAATGTCACGCCAGTAGTGGGTTTTGTCAATATCGGCGAGCGCACTAACGTTACGGGATCTAAAGCATTTTCTCGCATGATTTTGAATAATCAATTTGATGAGGCGCTCGTAGTAGCCCGTCAACAGGTTGAAAATGGTGCTCAAGTAATTGATATCAATATGGATGAGGCAATGTTAGATTCAGAAGCAGCGATGACGCGCTTTTTGAATTTGATTGCCTCAGAGCCGGATATTGCTCGTGTGCCAATCATGATTGACTCTTCTAAATGGACTGTGATCGAAGCAGGCCTTAAGTGTATTCAGGGCAAGCCGATTGTTAATTCGATTTCTTTAAAGGAAGGCGAAGAGTCTTTTAGAAAACAAGCGCGACTTATTCGCCGCTATGGGGCCGCCTCAGTAGTCATGGCCTTTGATGAAGTTGGGCAAGCTGATACGTTCAAGCGCAAAACAGAAATTTGTCAGCGTTGTTATGAAATCTTAGTGAATGAAATCGGTTTTCCAGCCGAAGATATTATTTTTGATCCAAATATTTTTGCTATTGCCACAGGAATTGAGGAGCATGATAACTATGCAGTGGATTTTATTAATGCCACTCGTTGGATTAAGGAAAATCTTCCAGGTGCCAAAGTAAGTGGTGGCGTTTCTAATGTCAGTTTTTCATTCCGTGGTAACGACCGTGTCCGCGAGGCGATTCATACAGTATTTCTATATCACGCCATCAAGGCAGGCATGGATATGGGCATCGTGAATGCGGGACAGCTTGGAGTCTATGCAGATCTGGACTCAGAACTTCGTGAGCGTGTCGAAGACGTTGTATTGAATCGTTTTAAAGAAAAAGATGGAAAAACGCCAACAGAGCGTTTATTGGATATTGCAGACCAATTTAAGGGTGGTGGAGCCAAGCAAGTTGAAAACTTAGTCTGGCGTGAAGAGTTAGTTCGTGAGCGCCTAACGCATGCCCTAGTACATGGTATTACTACTTTTATCGAAGAAGACACTGAAGAGCTTCGTGCGCAAATTATGGGTGGGGGTGGTAGACCGATTGAGGTGATCGAGGGCCCACTCATGGACGGCATGAATGTGGTTGGCGATTTGTTTGGTGAGGGCAAAATGTTCTTGCCTCAAGTAGTAAAGAGTGCGCGGGTAATGAAACAGGCTGTGGCCATCCTCATTCCTTATATTGAGGAGGAAAAGCGCTTACATATTGCTGGCGGCGGTGAGGCGAAAGCCAAAGGCAAGATTGTCATGGCCACCGTTAAGGGCGATGTGCATGATATTGGTAAGAACATCGTGACTGTAGTGTTGCAATGTAATAACTTTGAAGTTGCTAATATGGGGGTGATGGTTCCCTGTGCTGAAATTCTCAAGCGTGCTAAGGAAGAGAAGGCTGACATCGTAGGCCTTTCTGGCTTAATTACGCCTTCCCTTGAGGAGATGACTTACGTTGCCCAAGAAATGCAACGTGATGACTATTTTCGTGAGAGACAAATTCCGTTAATGATTGGTGGCGCTACGACCTCTCGTGTTCATACTGCTGTAAAGATTGCTCCTCATTACGATGGTCCAGTTGTTTATGTACCTGACGCGTCCCGCTCAGTCTCGGTGGCTTCTAGCCTCCTATCGGATGAGAGTGCCAAGAAATTTATTCAAGACTTACGCGATGACTACGTGCGTATTCGTGAGCAACATGCTAATAAAAAAGCAGCGCCTACCATTTCTCTGCAGACGGCCCGCAAAAATCGTGAGTTAATCGATTGGGATAACTATGTTCCTGAGAAGCCAAAGTTTATTGGTCGCCGAGTTTTTAAAAACTTTGCCTTAGCTGATATTGCTAAATATATTGACTGGACCCCCTTCTTTCAGACTTGGGATTTAGCTGGAAAGTTTCCAGCAATCCTAGATGATGAAGTAGTGGGTGTGGAAGCGTGTAAGGTATTTGAAGACGCTAAAACCCTGCTAGATAAATTAATTAAGGGCCAATGGTTACAAGCAGATGCGGTAGTTGCTTTTTACCCTGCCAATGCTGTCGGTGATGACATTGTTTTATATAGCGATGAAGCACGCGAGCATCCATTATTTGTATGGCATAACTTACGTCAGCAAGCGGAGCGTCCAATCATTGATGGCATACGTAGACCGAATCGTTGCTTGGCAGACTATATTGCGCCAAAAGAATCTGGAGTGTCTGATTATCTAGGTTGCTTCGCTGTAACAACGGGTCATGGCGTTGAGAAAAAAGTCGCAGAATTTCAAGCAAAGCATGATGATTACAGCGCTATTATGTTAAAGGCTTTGGCTGATCGTTTAGCGGAAGCTTTTGCTGAGCTCATGCATCATCGAGTAAGAACAGATTTATGGGGCTATGCTGTCGATGAGGTTTTGACAAATGACCAAATGATCCATGAAGAATATCGCGGTATTCGACCGGCGCCTGGATATCCTGCTTGTCCTGCACATGAAGTCAAAAAGGATTTATTACGCGTGATAGGTTCAGAAGATATTGGAATGACTTTGACTGAGTCGATGGCAATGAATCCCGCATCGAGCGTGAGCGGATTCTATTTGGCTCACCCGCAAGCTCGTTACTTTAATGTTGGTAAGTTATCTACTGACCAGATAGAGGACCTAGCCCAACGTCGTGGCGAATCTATTGACGACGTGCGTCGCCAATTATCTAGCTCTCTGGATTAAACGCCCCACATTACAGGTTCACCTTTAGCATTGCTTTGTTTTAAGAGCTCAAGAAAGGGATATGCTCTTTGGCCCAGCCGATCTGCCAGTTTAGGCATTTCCGAGTTTTCTTGATTTCCTGTCTTGATCTGTGACCGTTCTTCTAAATCTTTTAGGATGGCAGTTTCTAGGGTACTAATCAGACCTGGCAGTTGTTCTATTGTGAAAATTCCCCTAGGCTCCAATGGGCGGCCCAAGATGACAAAAATTCGCTTGCTTAAATCTGCCAGCATGATGACATCTGCCCCTGCTTTGGATCGAAATTGATAGATCATTTCAATAGCTTACCACCTGATAAACTCACTATTCTATGTTGTTGACTAATAAAAATCACCTAATTGAGATGCTGACTAAGACTTTACAGGGCTTAGCTGATGAGCGAGGCTTGGGTGATGTGCCGCAAGTTCGGCTAGAGCGCCCTAAGGCTGATGATCATGGAGATGTGGCGTGTAATATCGCTCTCCAGCTTTCTAAAGCTTGGAAACTGAATCCAAGAGAGTTGGCTCAGACGCTTGTGGAGCGCTTGCAAAAACAATCTGGCTTTGACCAACTGATCGCTGCTTGTGAAATTGCTGGTCCAGGCTTTATGAATTTCAGACTGAGCAATGCCGCCAAAACCTCAGTAGTAAAAGAAATTTTATCCTCGGGTTCTCAGTATGGAGAAATATCTCAGGGTGCTGGTCCTGTTACTAGCGCCATGATTGAGTTTGTTTCAGCAAACCCAACTGGGCCTTTGCATGTAGGGCATGGTAGACAGGCTGCATTAGGTGATGCATTAGCCAATCTTTTGGCAACCCAAGGCATCAAAGTGCATCGTGAGTTTTATTACAACGATGCTGGAGTGCAAATCGCTAATCTGGCTTTATCCGTACAGGCTCGATTAAATGGATTAAAGCCTGGTGATACGGCATGGCCAGAACAGGCTTATAACGGTGAATATATTGCTGAGATTGCTGCTACTTTTAAAGCATCACCTCAGTTTAAGGATGATCTTGAGGCGATTCGTCAATTTGCAGTAGCGTATTTGCGTAATGAACAAGATATCGATTTAAAAACGTTTGGCGTGCAATTCGATTGTTATTACCTAGAGTCCTCTTTGTACACTGACGGTAGTGTTGCTCAAATTGTTGAAGATCTTCAAAGCATCGGAAAAACCTATGAAGATGAAGGTGCTTTATGGTTAAAGACGACAGATGATGGTGATGATAAAGATCGTGTCATGCGCAAATCCGACGGCAGTTTTACTTACTTTGTTCCCGATGTGGCTTATCACGCAAGCAAGTGGAAGCGTGGCTTTGAAAAAGTGATTAATGTCCAGGGTAGCGATCATCATGGCACGATTACTCGCGTTCGCTCAGGATTGCAGGGAGTGGCCCAAAAGCGTGGATGGGATATTCCGAAAACTTATCCAGATTATGTTCTGCACAAGATGGTGACAGTGATGCGTCACGGTGAGGAAGTCAAAATTTCTAAACGTGCAGGATCTTATGTGACTGTGAGAGATTTAGTTGAGTGGTCAGGTGGCATCACCCCTGAGATGACCCCGCAAGAACGAGATTTGGCATTACAGCGAGGCCGTGATGCTGTACGCTTCTTTTTAATTTCTCGCAAGGCGGACACAGAATTTGTATTTGATATTGATTTAGCACTACAGCAAAATGACGAAAATCCCGTTTTCTATGTGCAATATGCTCATGCGCGTATTAGCTCAATCCTGAGCCAATGGGGTGGAAAAACAAGTGATTTAGTGGCGGCCGACTTATCGCTTTTGGATAGTAAAGCATCCGACCATTTATTAAGACGTTTAGCAGAGTATCCAGAGCTGTTGACTGATGCAGCTGCTGATCTAGCACCACATGCATTGGCCTTCTATTTACGTGATTTGGCTGGTGATTTCCATACCTTCTACAATGCTGATCGAGTATTGGTTGATGATCAGCATTTGAAATTAGCGCGGCTAGCCCTTCTATCAGCGACTCGCCAAGTCTTGCAAAATGGTTTAAAAGTATTAGGTGTATCTGCACCAGCTAAGATGTAGTGACTGCTTATGAAGTGACATGTAAGATGAGGAAATCATGAATAAACAGAATCAACAAAATGGCTTCAGTAAGCACGTGAGCAGTAATACTCAATTCGGCGGTACTATTTTGGGTTTTATTCTAGGCCTAGGGGTAGGTTTAGGAATTGCTTTTGTGATTGCTTTTTATCTTTCTAAAAATATCCCCCAAGAAAGATCTGGGGTACGCGCGCCTAATTTGCCACTCAATATTATTAAACCTGCTCCTCCCCCTGCTGAGGGAGAATCTACCCTTCCTACAGAACCTGTAGATTTGAATAAGCCTTTGCAGGGCAAGTCTTCTACCAATTCTGGGCCAGATCCTATTAGCGATTTACTCAATAGTAAGAAGCCACCTGAGACTTCATCTGTGCCAGCAGCAAAATCTGATGCACAGTACTATCTTCAAATTGGCGCATTTGTAAAGCGAGCTGATGCTGATGCACAAAAAGCGACTATGGCAATGCAAGGAATTCAGGTTCAGTTGAGCGAAGTCACTAGCGAAGGTAGTACCTTGTGGCGAGTTCGTATTGGACCTTATGGCAGTCCTGAAGAAACAAATTCCATGCGTGATAAGTTAAATGGCATGGGTATCAAACCAACCCTTATTAAATCTGGCAAACCATGATTTCATTTAGCAAAAGAATCTTTACCTTATTCACCTTTCTCTGTTTAAGTGGGGCCGTGCTTGCACAAGGTCCAAAAATTGAAGAAGGTTTTGATTACCGCATTCTTCCGATTCCGCAGCCAGTTGAAACTAAGGGGAAAGTTGAGGTCATTGAATTCTTTTGGTATGGATGCCCCCATTGTTATGACTTTGAGCCTGAGCTGATTAGTTGGGTGAAACGTCAGCCTAAAGATGTTGTTTTTAAAAGAGTTCCAGTTGCTTTTCGGGATGACTTTATGCCCCATAGTCAACTCTTCTATACCCTTGAAGCGCTTGGCAAAGGGGATGCCTTGCATGAAAAAGTGATGTATGCCATGCATAAAGAAAATAAGCGCTTATTAACAGAATCAGAAATTGCTGACTGGGCCGCTGCTCAGGGTATTGATCGCAATACTTTCTTGGCTACCTATCGCTCATTTGCAGTGACTTCAAAAGCCCGTGCGGCTAGGCAGTTAGCTGATGCCTATCGTATTGATGGCGTACCAACCATGGTGATGCAAGGCAAATACGTTACCTCCCCATCTATTGCTGGCACTAAGGTTAAAGCTATTGGAGTGATGGATTTCCTTGAAGAAAAGATTCGTAAAGATAAATACAAGTAAAGCTTATTAATTTAGTAAGCCTACTCAGATTTTTACAAAACGACGGATAATCCAAAAGTACAGTGGATACGGTA
>JBILYO010000158.1:0-5025 GCA_044377685.1 Polynucleobacter sp.
GCATGAATTATGGGTTCATATTGCTGGTTGCCTACTTTGTTCAAAGCTACCAATCAAGGGAATTGCGGTTGAAAGGGGCGCTCGGTACCGAGGTACAAGCAAGATGAATTTTTCCTCATTGGTTTTACATGCTTTAAAGGGGATGTCTATTTTTTCTAATAGCATCGTTGTGAGAGTTTGTGTGGTTAGCAGTTTATTTGCCTTTTTTGCTTTATTGTTGATGCCCATTCCACTAGTTTTAAAGACTTTAAGTCTTGCATCTCCCGGCTGGTCTTCAACTTTGTTTGCTGCCCTATTGATCATCTTTATGCAATCTATTTTGGCTATCTTGTTAGCAGTATTTTTTAGCAGTGTAGATAAGCATGCAAAATTCAATGGATACGACTTGGATTCAATTATTTCTAGCGTTAGTAAATTTAAGTTATGAAGCGCTGAGATAACTTGAATATGTCTAAATTTTGGAATTTCGTTCTCTTTCAGGCAGGTTGGTTTGCTTGTGTCTTGGGCGCTGCTCATCAGCAGGATCTCTGGGCAGTGATCGGAAGTCTGGCATATATTGTGTTTCATATCTGGCGCTCTCAGGCCCCAAAGCTGGAGCTCAGCTTGCTGCTAAAAGTACTGGCTTTTGGGATCGTGACCGATAGCCTCCTGATGCATTTAGGGCTCGTCGACTTTAAGGATGCCTGGCCCGCTCCTTATTTATCGCCAGCATGGATGTGGGCACTCTGGCTTTTAGTAGCTAGCACCCTCAATGGCTCCTTATCTTGGCTGCGGGGTAAGCTGGTTCTAGGGGTAGTTTTAGGGGCAATTTGCGGCCCCCTGTCTTACGAGGCTGGGATTCGATTGGGGGCAGCTAACTGGGGTTCTGGGTCCCAAATCCTGGGTTTAGGCCTCATTAGCCTGATCTGGGCAGTAGCGATGCCCCTCTTTTTCTATTGGGACAGACCCAGGGTCGATGGTGCCCTAGTAAAAAATCTGTAAATTCCTTTGAAAAGTCGCTTGCAAATACTACTGTTTTTATATACAGTAACTTCTAAGTTGTCAGGTAGTCGATAAAACTTCGGGAAAAAGCCCAATACAAAGCGAAAAGGAATCAAAAATGGCCTTGGATGATAAGAAAAAATCAGCCTCCTCAGAATTCGAAGGAATGAGTGGAGATAAGCAAAAAGCGCTAACAGCAGCTTTAGCTCAGATTGAAAAACAATTTGGTAAGGGCTCAATCATGCGATTGGGCGATGCTGAAATCAGTCAAGATATTCAAGTGGTATCAAGTGGATCATTAGGTCTTGATATTGCACTTGGAGTTGGTGGTTTGGCACGGGGACGTGTGATTGAGGTCTATGGACCAGAGTCATCCGGTAAAACAACCTTAACCTTGCATGCGATTGCAGAGATGCAAAAGTTAGGCGGCACTTGCGCCTTTATTGATGCCGAGCATGCTTTGGATGTTCAGTACGCATCACGTCTTGGCGTAGACGTGAACAATCTCTTAATTTCTCAGCCTGATACGGGTGAGCAAGCTTTGGAAATCGCCGATGCTTTAGTGCGCTCAGGCTCCATTGATCTGATCGTGATTGATTCGGTTGCTGCCTTAGTTCCAAGAGCTGAAATTGAAGGTGATATGGGCGATTCATTGCCAGGTTTGCAGGCACGTTTAATGAGCCAAGCTTTGCGCAAACTCACTGGTGCTATTAAGCGCACTAATACAACCGTCATTTTCATTAACCAAATTCGGATGAAGATCGGTGTCATGTTCGGCTCCCCAGAAACCACTACTGGTGGTAATGCACTCAAGTTCTATGCATCGATGCGTTTAGATATTCGCCGCATTGGTAGCATCAAGAAGGGTGATGAGGTGGTAGGTAATGAGACTCGTGTGAAAGTTGTCAAAAACAAAGTTTCTCCTCCATTCCGCGAAGCCATTTTTGACATCATGTATGGCGCAGGTATTTCGCGCGAAGGTGAGATTATCGATATGGGTGTAGAAGCCGATCTCGTTGAAAAGTCAGGCTCTTGGTATAGCTATAACGGCGATCGCATTGGTCAAGGTAAAGACAATGTGCGGGATTTCTTAAAAGAGAATCCAGCGATCGCTAAAGATATCGAGGCAAAAATACGTGAGAAGTTAGGTGTCAAAGCGGGCTCAGCCGTAGTTACCGATGTACTGAGTGAAGAAGAGGAAGTCGAATAGTTTGATGTCAGAACTAGGTAGCAAAGAAAAAAAAGGCGCTAAACAAAGCCCGAGTCTCAAAGCTCGGGCTTTGCGCCTTTTATCGCTACGAGAATATAGCCGTAAAGGTATGGCGGCTAAACTAGCCGAGTCCGAGCAGCGATGGGTAAAACTTGCCAAGACGGATGCCAAAGAAAGCTCAAATGCTGATCAAGATAGTCTTCCAGTCAAATCTACTGCAATAGAGATTGATACCATTTTGGATGACTTTGAAGCGCGTGGCTGGCTTTCAGATGATCGTTTTGCAGAGGCCTTAGTCCGCCGTCGTAGTGACCGATATGGCATCCGCAAGATCCAAGATGAGCTCGAAAGAGCTGGCGTGGATTCCAGTAAATCAGCCCCTCTTCTCAAAACACTTAAAGAGACTGAATATCAGCGGGCTTATGAGTTGTGGTCTAGAAAGTTTGGTGCACCTGCCCAGGATCAAAAAGAGAAAGCTAAGCACTATCGCTTCTTGGCCTCTAAGGGCTTTAGTTCTGAGGTCGTAGTAAAGGTCATCGCTGGCCAGCGCCAAGACTAGGACAATCACGGATCGTAAAATCAGGTTTGCGGCGTTGCAGCATGATAGACTTGCGAGGTCGGTCAAGCCGTTCGCATTTATTCAAATTTGGCTAATCTAGCCATTTTCAGGGTAGGGATGAGATGAAGGCGATATCGATTTTGCTAACCCTCATCACTTGCTAATAAAGATACTGTTTCGGAGTCATTATGAAAATTCACGAGTACCAGGGCAAAGAACTTTTGCGCCAATTTAATGTGCCTGTTCCAAATGGCATCCCTGCTTTCAGTATTGATGAGGCGATGAAAGCTGCTGAAAAACTAGGCGGTCCAGTTTGGGTTGTCAAAGCCCAGATTCATGCTGGTGGACGCGGCAAGGGCGGCGGCGTCAAATTGGCCAGAAGCATGGATGAGGTGAAGAAATATTCATCCGAGATTTTGGGTATGCAACTCAAAACTCATCAAACCGGACCAGAAGGTCAAAAAGTCAATCGTCTCTTAATTGAAGATGGCGCAGATATTAAAAAAGAGTATTACTTCAGTATCGTTACAGACCGTGCGACACAAAAGAATGTGATCATGGCTTCTAGCGAAGGCGGTATGGATATTGAAGAGGTTGCTGAATCACATCCAGAAAAAATTATTAAAGTATTTGTTGATCCATTGATTGGTTTAACAGATGCTGATTGCGATATTGTTGCCAAAGGTATTGGCGTTCCTGATGCCTCCATTCCAATGGCGCGAGATGTGTTTAAGAATTTGTATAAAACGTACTGGGATACTGATGCATCCTTGGTGGAGATCAATCCATTAATCCTTGAAGGTAATGGCAAGATCAAAGCACTTGACGCTAAATTTAACTTTGATCCAAATGCACTGTTCCGTCATCCAGAAATCGTTGCCTACCGCGATATGGATGAAGAAGATGCAGCAGAGATTGAAGCTTCTAAGTTTGACCTTGCTTATATTTCTTTAGATGGCAATATTGGTTGTTTAGTCAATGGCGCTGGATTAGCAATGGCTACTATGGATACGATTAAATTATTCGGTGGCTCGCCAGCCAATTTCTTGGATGTTGGTGGCGGTGCTACTGCAGAAAAAGTGACCGAAGCATTTAAAATCATGCTCAAGAACAAGAGCGTAGAAGCTATCTTGGTGAATATCTTTGGCGGCATTATGCGTTGTGATGTGATTGCTGAAGGGGTTGTGACTGCTTGTAAGGCAGTGAATTTAACCGTTCCTTTGGTAGTGCGCATGAAGGGTACCAATGAAGAGTTAGGCAAGAAGATCCTAGTTGACTCTGGTTTACCGATCATTAGCGCAGACTCAATGGCTGAAGCCGCTACTAAGGTAGTTGCTGCTGTTGCCAAAAACAAATAATCCAGGAATTTCAATATGTCTATTTTGATTAATAAAAACACCAAAGTCATTACACAAGGTATCACTGGTAAGACCGGTCAGTTCCATACAGAAAAATGTCAGGAATACGCAAACGGCAAAAATTGTTTTGTTGCTGGTGTGAATCCCAAAAAAGCTGGCGAGTCGATTTTTAATATTCCAATTTATGGAACAGTGAAAGAAGCTGCCCAGCAAACTGGTGCAACTACCTCTGTCATTTATGTTCCACCTCCAGGCGCAGCAGCAGCTATTTGGGAAGCAGTAGAGGCTGACCTCGATTTTGTTATTTGCATTACTGAAGGCATTCCGGTACGCGATATGCTGGAAGTACGCAATAAGATGAAAGCCAAAGAAGCGGCTGGCGGTAAAAAGACTTTATTACTGGGACCGAACTGCCCGGGAATCATTACTCCTGACGAAATCAAGATCGGCATCATGCCTGGCCACATTCATAGAAAGGGTCGCATTGGCGTTGTTAGTCGCTCCGGAACTTTGACTTATGAGGCTGTTGGTCAATTAACCGCTATTGGTTTAGGTCAGTCCACTGCAGTGGGTATCGGTGGCGATCCTATCAATGGCTTAAAGCACATCGACATCATGAAGATGTTTAATGACGATCCAGAAACCGATGCAGTCATCATGATTGGTGAAATTGGCGGACCTGATGAGGCAGAAGCAGCTCGTTGGTGTAAAGACAATATGAAAAAACCAATTGTTGGCTTCATTGCTGGCGTCACTGCACCTCCTGGCAAACGGATGGGCCATGCTGGCGCATTGATCTCTGGTGGTGCTGATACTGCTGATGCTAAGTTGGCTGTAATGGAAGAATGTGGCTTCACAGTCACAAAGAATCCATCTGAAATGGCTGCTTTGCTGAAAGCTATGTTGTAATCATGACT
>JBILYO010000032.1:0-14813 GCA_044377685.1 Polynucleobacter sp.
CAATTTCATGAGCGTCTTTAAAGATACGCATTTCATGAATCAGAGATTCAACATCATGAAACTCAGAAGGGGGATTTATGCCTGCACGCGACTGACTGCGTACTTGCTTCATCCAATGACGCAAGCGTCGATCAGCATCGGCACTTTCTGCCAAACGGATATAAATGGCTTCTTGATCCGCTAGAAGCTCACCCAGCTTTTGATCGAGTACTTGATTACTATGCGCAAATTCCATACCGAGCTTTTCTGGGGCTGCTTCTGGCCCTAAACGAATGCCATCCCAAATTTCTCGTTCCAGATCTTTCGGTCTGCAAAATAGGTGTGATTCAAGCTGACCTTTGTCAGATACTTTTAAAACTAGGGTTGCACCTGGTTCTTCAAAACCACTTAAGTAGAAAAAATCACTATCGTGTCGATACGGAAACTCACTATCGCGATTGCGTGCGACCTCGGGCGCTGTAGAAATGACGGCAATTCCACCACCCGTTTTGGATAGCATCTGTTTTGCTAAGGCAATTCTGCGCTGTTGATAGATATTGGTTTTATTCATAGACTGCATTCAGTTCTTGTAAGCGCTGTGGCGTACCTACATCGTGCCACGGACCTAGATATTTTTCACCGCTCACTCTATTTTCACCCATTGCTTGCCTGAGGATGGGAGCTAATTTGGCAGGACTGCCTATCTTTAAGTCCTTAAAGAGGGCTTTGTGATAGATGCCGATCCCTGAAAAGGTCAGTTTTTCAGCTCCTGTGGACTCTTGGTCTGAGATTGCCAAGCCATTCAAGTAAAAATCACCATCTGGATGTTGAATAGGGTTGGGAACCATAAGGAGATGGGCCAAAGGCTGATTGGATTGAGTGCTTAATTGAGATGCTGTTTGCAAAATCTGCGCAATGGGCAAATGCGGAGAAAAAACATCCCCATTGATTACTAAGAAATAGTCAGTTGGGGCGAGGAGGGGCAGCGCCTTACAAATTCCGCCGGCAGTTTCCAGAGCGGTGACTTCAGGTGAATATTGAATTTGAATTCCAAATTGCCGCCCATCACCAAGAGCAGATTCAATTTTTGAGCCTAACCAAGCATGGTTAATCACTACTTTTGGAATACCTGCTTTAGCGAGCGACTCTAGGTGCCATGCTAATAGAGATTTATTTTGAATCGTTAGTAAGGGTTTTGGCAAATCATCAGTCAAGGGACGCATTCGCTCGCCTCTGCCGGCGGCTAATATAAAACAAGGGATGATGTTTGTAGTTGCTTTAGCCATTTTTAATTGTACGAGTCGCTTCTAAAATACGCGCTAATGGCTTTAATTCAATATAACGATTGGCGGTAGCAATTGCATATTCAAGTACAAGCGGAATATCTTTAAGGTAAGCATCCTTGCCATCACGATGAAATAGTCTTGCAAAAATACCAAGAACCTTGAGATGGCGCTGTAAACCCATCCATTCAAAATCGCGATAGAACTGTCCAAAATCACTGGGCATTGGCAAGCCAACTTTACGACCTTCTTCCCAAAATTGAATTACCCAGTCAATTACTCTTTCTTCTGGCCATGCGATATAAGCATCTCTCCATAAAGAAGATGCATCATAAGTAATGGGTCCATACACAGCGTCCTGAAAATCGATCACTCCAGGATTATTCATTTCAGTTACCATCAAATTACGCGAATGATAGTCACGATGGACATATACCTTGGCTTGCGCCAAATTATTCTGAATAATGAGTTCAAAAGACTTTTTGAGTTGGGCTCGCTGTACTTCACCTAGATCAATCCCTAAATGTTTCTTTAAATACCAATCAGGAAACAAGTCTAGTTCGCGTTGCAAAAGGGCCTCATCATAGTTTGGCAATACATTCGGTTTACTAGCCAATTGCATTTGTACTAAAGCATGCGTAGCGTCTTGATACAAACGATTTGCCGTCTCTCCATTAAGTTTTGCTAAATACGTTTTAGTGCCAAGATCATTTAATAAAAGAAAGCCTTCACTAATATTTTTTTCGAGAATTTTAGGTACGTTCAGACCTGCTTCTGAGAGCAATAAATCGACCTGAATAAAGGCAGTTAATGGCTCATGCTGAGGAGGGGCGTCCATCACAATGAACGTATTAAATTGAGGGTTTTTACTCTCAATGCGAAAATACCGGCGAAAGCTTGCATCAGCAGAAGCGGGGCATAGAGAGCCAAGATCCAATTGCCAGCTAGGCTCAAGGCCTTTTAGCCATTGAATAAGGGTGTTTAAGCGTGCGTCAATCATGGTCGATTCGTATAATAAGACGGGTCTGGAACTATGAGTCATTATCACCGTTGCGCTGGTCTTTGCGCCCCTCTTTTTATAGCTGTAACCCTGCGCGTAATGTTGGGGTTGGCGTTGCTCCAATTGACATTGTTGGTGAGCGCTCAAACACCCCCGCCATTGCCATTCTCGTCCAGGCCTGCAGAGGCCGCACCAATCCTGCCAGATCGTGGCAATGTGACGATTTTGAAGCTAGATGACCAGCTTAGAGTTGGCCAGCCTATTGAGGATAGTAAGGCTCTTACTTTTACGTCTAGTGATTCAATTGACGGAATTGTTGATCGCGAAATGCGATTAAAAGATCGCGCCCAAATTCGACGCAATGGCACAGTTGCTAAGGGTAATGAAATTATTTATAACCCAGACACCGATGTTGCTAGATTAATTGGTAATGCAGAGTTGATTAAAGGTAATGCTAACTTCAAAGGTCCCAATGCGCGTTTAACAGTTGATGCTCGCGAAGGGGAAATGGAAAGCCCTGTATATGAAATTGGCGATAGCCGTGCCAGTGGAAAAGCAAAAAAACTGACTATTGAAAGTGGTGATGTGTTTGTTTTTGATAAAGCAACATATACCACTTGTACTCCTGAAAATTTAGACTGGTATTTCACTGCCAACAAAATTGAGATTGATACCGAGCAAAAAGAAATGAAGGGTCAGGATGGGGTTATGCACCTCTTTGATGTACCGGTTGTATATGTGCCTTACTTTAGTTTGCCTATGGGAAGGGAGAGGCGGTCGGGTATTCTTCCTCCAATCGCGGGATATAACTCTAAAAATGGCATTGATATTACTCAACCCTACTACGTCAATATTGCCCCAAATCGTGACTTAACAATCATGCCGCGTTATATGAGTCAACGCGGAGTGCAGTTAGGTGCTGGTTATCGATTTATTGATACTACCTATAACGGTAACGTGATGGGTGACTATTTGCCAAGCGATCAAAAGGCAGGTGGAATTAGTCGTTGGCGTTATGACTGGCAGCAACGCCAAACTTTGCTGGGATCGCCAACGGGTGGCCCGGGCTCAGTGAATGCCTATATCAATGCCGCTAAAGTTTCAGATAATGCCTATCCAACTGACTTTTCGCAAACAGTGGCGGGTGCTGTGACAAGTCAGTTCCGCCAAGAGGTTGGTGCCGTATCGCAACTTCCAGATAGATTGAGTAATTGGACTGTTTCTGCTAAAGCATTAAATTTTCAGACGCTGCAACCCAACTTACCTAGTACAGTTGGAGCGCCATATAACATTTTGCCTCAAGTGACAGCAATCTATCGGAGCAATTTGGTGCCACCAGCTTCAGGGACTGATGGACGCTATATCACTTTGCCTACTGGCCCTACTTCGATGGTATCAACTGATTTCTCACGGTTTTCATACAACATTGCAAGTAGTATTCCCAATACGGCGCCTGGTATTTTTAGTCAAGCAGATCGTACCGTGGTTAAAGGTGTTTTGGAATATCCGACAATAACGCCTGGTTACTATATCCGTCCTAAGTTAAGCCTTCAGTCTAATAACTATAGCGCTACGGCTTATCAGCCTGGGTATTTGCCAGCCCAAGGCTTCTTAATACCTACTGCTAGTTTAGATACTGGTTTGGCATTCGAAAGGGATGCCTTAGAGATGGGTAGTTTTTTCGGACAGAATATGTTGCTCAGTCTTGAGCCACGCGCCTTGTATGTATATACGCCCTATGTAAACCAAGCAAATACCCCTTTATTTGATACGGCAGATCAGGGATTTGGTATTGGACAAATTTATAGTGAAAACACTTTTATTGGTAACGATCGTGTCTCAGATAGTAATAAGCTAACCGTTGGTCTGACTAGTCGAATTACAGAGTCGAATACGGGCGCTGAAAGAGCAGTTATCACTCTTGCTCAGCAACAACAGTTCACGGCACAGCAAGTTGGTTTGACTGGCAATATTGCTAGCCCAACAGCCTATTCCGACACATTAGCTGCTGCATCCGTGCGTTTTATGGGTAATTTCAATGCTGATGTTTTTGGCCAATACAACACCCAACTAAATCGCTTTGTACAGACAACCGTGGGAGGTAGTTGGCGGCCAACACCAGGCCGTAGCGTGAACTTTGGTTATCGAAATGTTTGGCAGCCACCCATACAGCCATCTCCATTTAATCCAATTGGCACTCCGGCAGCAACCACGACGGATCAATATAATATTTCTGGTCAATGGCCAGTTACAAGAGAGATTTCTTTAGTTGGCCGTTGGGGGTATGATTCGCTTACAACTAAGACTTTAAATACCTTAGTAGCGGTTGAGTATATTCGTGACTGTATTGTTTTCCGCAGTGCATATTCTCAACTGTTATTGAACAACAATACGACAACCCAAATCTTGTTTCAAATTGAATTCAGAGGTCTTGGTGTTGCGGGAGACAACCCTGTAGATTTGATGAAGTTAAATGTTCCTGGTTACTTACCTACACCTAAGCCATTGCCCGCCTCAACTTATGAGAATTACCAATGATCTTTTGTAAGAAACATCTGCAGCGCTATGTTGCTTGCGCTTTTTTGCTGATCAGCTCAGTATTAGTGAGCTCGTCTTATGCTCAAGATGCGAGTCGTAAAACTGCTACTGCTAATACTGCTATACCTGCGCCAGTCACTGCGCCTGCAGATAACAAGATTCGGAATATTGATGGTGTCGCAGTAGTGGTCAATACTGGCTTCATTACTCGCAGGGAAATTGATGATCGCATTGCTGCTTTGCAAAAGCAGGGCACTAAAATACCAGATGCTACTGAATTTAGAAAAGCAGTATTAGAGCGCCTAATCGTTGAAAAAATTCAGTTGCAAAGCGCTGAGCAGGAAGGTATCAGAGTCACTAATAAAGAATTAGAAAAAATTATTGCTGATATTGCTGCAAAAAATACATTAAGTCTCGCAGAATTCAAGAATAGAGTGGTTGCATCTGGTATCTCATTTGAGCGATATAAAGAAAATTTACGTGAAGATGTTGTTCTTACTCGCTTTCGTGAGCGCGAGGTTGATGCCCGAATTAAGATTTCTGACGCTGAGGTTGATAACTTTATTGCAGAGCGTGCGCGTGCCATTGTTGGACAAGGCATTGCTCCGAGTTCGCCAGTACCTGTATCTAGCAGTGGACCAGAAGAAATTAATTTAGCTCAGATCTTTATTCCTGTTGATGCTGGAGCAGGAGCTAGTGCACAGGCAGAAGCTAAAAAGAAAGCCGATGCCCTTCTAGCCTCTACTAGAGGTGACGGAGACTTTATGCAGATAGGTAGTGCTGCTGCGAAAGAAAACCCGAAGATCAAATTTCAGGAGCTTGGTTATCGCACCTCAGATCGGCTACCGCAATTGTTCTACGATGCCGTTCGTAATATAGGTAGTGGCCAAACCGCCAAAGCTGTTGTGAAAAGCCCAGCAGGATTTCATATCCTCAAGGTGTTGGACCGCAGAACTTTGGTGGAGATGGCGCCTAGGCAAGAAGCCCCTCCTCCGGAGGTTGTTTTAACTCCACCTAAGGCTATCCCCATTACCCAAACAATGTCACGTCATATACTGCTTCGCACTCGTGCTGGATTCACTGATCAGGATGCTGAAAGACGTTTACAAGGCTTCCGAGATCAAGTGCGCGCCAAGACCACTGATTTTGCTGATTTAGCCAAGAAATTTTCAGAAGATGGTTCAGCAGCTAATGGTGGTGAGCTCGGCTGGATGAGTCCAGGTGATTTGGTTCCTGAGTTTGAGCAGGCCATGAATCGTCTCCAAATTGGTGAGGTTAGTGATCCCGTTAAATCAGAGTTTGGTTGGCACTTAATCCAGGTGATGGAGCGTCGCGAAGGGCAGCTTACCGTTGAAAAGCAACGACAGTTTGCCCGCGCTAATATTCGTGAACGTAAATATGAACAAGCATACATGGATTGGATTCGTGAATTACGTGATAGTGCTACGGTGAAAATTCTGAACTCAGAAGATGCCGCAACCAGCGCCCCTTAATCTCGTCGTTACTACTGGCGAGCCAGCTGGAGTTGGGCCAGAAGTTTCTTTAAGTGCTGCAGTCACTTTTTTGGCTGAGCAAGAAGATGCCCAGATTACTTTACTTGGCGCTTCTAATTTGTTTTCCATACCAAAGCAATTGAATCCAAATGTATTGGCACGTTTGAAGTTTGAGAATGTAGAACTACAAAGCCCTGTTCAGGCTGGAATATTAAATTCAGATAACGCAGCTTATGTAATCAAGTTATTAGATCTAGCGCTAGAGGGCTGTAAACAGCAGCGCTTTGATGCCATGGTGACCGCTCCTGTGCAAAAAAGTGTGATTAACGATGCGGGCATTCCATTTTCTGGACATACTGAATATTTGGCGCAACATTGCGGTGTAGGACAGGTAGTGATGATGCTCTGTGCTCCATTGCCTAAAGGTTTCTTGGGTATCAAGCAGGCAAGAGATCTTCACGTTGCCTTAGTGACAACCCATATTCCCTTGCAGGCAGTATCCGCCACCCTCAATCAAGGCTTGATTCTAAAAACGATCCAAATTGTTGCTAAAGATTTGCAAGATCGCTTTGGGATTGCAAACCCAATGATCCGCATGGCTGGTTTGAATCCACATGCGGGCGAATCTGGTTATTTAGGACGCGAAGAAATTGAAGTGATTACGCCTGCTATCAAAGAGGCTCAGAGTTTAGGTATCGCAGTATCAGGCCCTTATCCTGGTGACACTATGTTTGATGCAACAGCTTTGGAAAGCGTGGATGCATTTATCGCGATGTATCACGATCAGGGACTTGCACCTTTTAAGTTTGTTACATTTGGTGGTGGAGTGAATGTCACCTTAGGTTTACCAGTGATTCGTACTTCAGTAGATCACGGCACAGCTTTGGATATTGCCGGCTCTGGTATTGCCGACTCAGGCAGCATGCTACAGGCTTTACGCCTAGCTTATCAATTAGCGATGAACCAGAGAAGACATCCTCAATAATGCATCGTGCTCGTAAACGTTTCGGCCAAAACTTTTTACAAGATGGCGGCATTATTCATTCGATTGTTACTTTGATTCAGCCTAGCGATGACATGCATGTCATTGAAATTGGCCCGGGCCTTGGTGCATTAACTAGGCCTTTGTTGAGTAATTTAGATCAATTAGATCTATTAGAAATTGATCGTGATTTAGTGGCCTATTGGAATGATCAAAATTTAAAAGGGCTTAAAGTCATCGAGGGTGATGCCCTGAAATTTGATTTCTTAGAATGGGCCAAGCATCGATCAGGAAGGCTAGGTCTTTGTAAAGTAGTTGGCAACCTTCCTTACAACATTTCATCCCCTTTGTTATTCCATTTGGTAGGCGCAGCCAATGAGATTGACGAGCAGGTTTTTATGTTGCAGGCTGAAGTAGTAGAGCGCATGGTTGCTCCAGCTGGCAGCTCAGATTTCAGCAGGTTATCGGTGATGTTACAAGCTCGCTATGATATGGAGCAGGTATTAGAGGTGCCCCCCGAAGCTTTTGATCCCCAACCAAGAGTGAACTCAGCAGTAGTAAGGATGATTCCGCGTCAGGATTTCAGTCTCAATAGTGCTCAGTGGAATTCTCTTGAGAAAGTCGTTGCAGCAGCATTCTCCCAAAGAAGAAAAATGCTTCGTACTAATTTGCAGTCATTTTCAGATCGATTGAAATTAAGCGATATAGAGCTAAAGTCTAGAGCACAAGATATTTCAGTAGATCGTTATATCGAGTGGGCAAAAATTCTAGCCGCTTGATCTAGTAGGGCAGGCCTTACTGATATGCTCTTGGATCAATGATGCGCATTTCCGCTTCAATCCAACCCTCAACTTCCTGTTGTAGTGCTTCGGCAGATTTTCCATCTGAGCGAATCACTGGACCAATGGAGAAGATCACAGTTCCTGGTTTTTTGAGAAAGCTATTTTTGGGCCAAAAACGTCCTGCATTGTGCGCAATCGGAATAACTAGTGCGCCCGTTGCGCTCGCAAGACGTGCGCCGCCTTTGCGATAAGGTTTATTAGAGCCTATAGGGGTTCTTGTGCCCTCAGGAAAGAGCATGATCCACTTACCTTCACTCAGACGTTTACGCCCTTGGCTGGCAACTGATAGAGCAGCAGTTTGTTTGCTGGCGCGATTGATATGAATCATTTTCAGCAAGGCTAAGGCCCAGCCAAAAAAAGGTATCCAGAGTAATTCGCGCTTAAATACAAAACAAAGTTGTTTCGGTAGTAAAGCGATATAAGCAATGGTTTCATAGGCAGACTGATGCTTACTCAGAATGACTACGCGCTCATTTAGAACGGCTTCCATGTTTTCCATTCCGCGGATTTCATAATGGATGCCACATAAATGTTGGAGCACATAAATCACAACTTTATTCCAAATACCAATGAAGCTATAGCGATTTTCAGGACTCAGAAATGGAAAAGCTAGCATACATAAAACGGACCAGATCGGGGTAAAGATCAGTAGAAAGAAAGCAAAGAGGGTTGAGCTGATCAATTGCATTGTCTTAAACCTTATCTTCTAGCATTGCCTGGGCAAAAGCCATGAGATCAGCATGTATCTTTGTTCCCTCGGGTAAAGTGCCCTTTGCCAACGTTTTTTCACCCTTGCCAGTAAGTACTAGGTGAGGTGTCGCGCCCAAGGCGATACCCGCCTGTAGATCGCGTAAAGAATCACCCACTATGGGTACTCCAAGTAATGGAGTAGCGCTGTCTGCTTTTTTATAACGAAGAGCAATTTCCTTCATCAGACCTGGAAGGGGCTTACGACAATCACAGCCATGAGAATCAGTATGGGGGCAAAAGAAAATACTATCGATATGACCACCCAAGGGTTTGAGTAGCTTATCCATCTTGGCATGCATTGCATGTAAATCATTGATCGTGAAATATCCTCTAGACAGGCCAGACTGATTGGTTGCAATCGCAAGCTGATATCCAGCTTGATTGAGAAGGGCGATAGCCTCCAAACTTCCTGGAAGTGGGACCCACTCATCTGCTGACTTCACATAATCATCACGATCTTCATTAATCACACCATCGCGATCCAGAATAATCAGTTTAGAAGAGCTTAGGCTCATGCTAATTTGCCGAGATCGGCAACGAGATTCATTTTCTGGTGAAGTTGTTGCAAGAGTGCTAGGCGATTGTCGCGTAGCTCAGGATTAGGATCCATCACCATCACATCTGCAAAGAATTGATCAATCGGAGTGCTTAAGGAAACCAGCGCTTTTAGTAGCTCCACAAATTGACGTTTGTCGTATGCGCTATTCAGTGCTGGGGTGACTGCTTCCAAGGCTTTGAAGAGTGCAGTTTCTGCTGGGATTTGTAATAAGCCCTGAGAGCAACTCGTAGGTATAGCAGTGGTCGTTTTCTTCAGAATATTACTAATACGCTTATTGGCAGCCGCAAGTTGAGATGCTTGTGCTAAGGCATTGAACTCACGCAAGGCCGTTAAGCGCTCAATCAGATCATGAATATGAGCAGGCGATTGACTCAGTACTGCATCTATCTCAGCGCTAGTAAAGGGTTTACCTGCTATCGCTTGATCGCGTAAATAAGCACGCAGGCGATCAATGATGAAGGCATAAATATCAGCCAACTGCGCTTTTTCTTGAACTTCCTTTTGTGGGAACTGTGCGCGAGCAAGTTCAATTAACGCAGGTAAGCTTAAAGAAAGATTCTTTTCAAGGAGTAAACGGCAAATACCTAGGGCATGACGACGCAGTGCATAGGGGTCTTTATCGCCAGTCGGCGCTAGACCTACTCCCCAGATACCAACTAAAGTTTCTAGCTTGTCAGCAATAGCCAAAATCGTACCGGTTTGAGTCTGTGGTAAAGCATCACCAGCAAAGCGAGGCATATAGTGTTCGCTGCAAGCTGCAGCTACCTCCGCATTCTCTCCGTCATGCTTGGCATAGTAATTTCCCATAATCCCCTGAAGCTCTGGGAATTCACCAACCATATCGGTGAGCAAGTCAGTTTTTGCAATGTCTGCTGCGCGATGAACCAATTTTTCATCTGCACCCAATTGTTTCGCAATTCCAGTAGCAATTACTTGGACGCGTTTTGTGCGGTCTAATTGGTTGCCCAATTGGTTGTGATAAACCACTTTCTCTAAATCTACTATCCGTGATGCTAGAGGACGCTTTTGATCTTGCATGAAGAAAAAACGTGCATCAGAGAGACGGGGGCGAACTACACGTTCATTACCCGAGATGATGGCATTGGGTTTATTTGTTTCAATATTAGAAACAATCAAGAAACGATTGCGTAATTTCCCTTGTTTATCAGTTAAGGCAAAATATTTTTGATTCGTTTGCATTGTCAGAATTAAGCACTCTTGTGGAATTTCCAAGAACTCTTGATCAAAATGGCATTCATAGACTGCAGGCCATTCAACCAATGCAGTCACTTCATCCAGAAGGCTATCGGGCATCAGAACTAAGTCGTCACCTGCAGCCTTGAGGAGTGCAGAAGCAATTTGAGCGCGACGCTTATTAAAGCTCGGGATGACTTTTGCTTTAGTTTCTAGGTCTGCTTCATATTGATCGGCAGAGTGAATAGTGATTGCGCTTGGTGCCAAGAAGCGATGACCTTCAGTCTGATTGCTAGCACCGATACCTAGGCTGCTCACATGGAGAACATTTTTACCATGTAAGGCAATCATCCGATGTGCAGGACGAGCAAATTGTACGTCAGCAAGTACGCCGTTTTTTTGCTGTACTTGGTAGTGCATCATTTTAGCAATCGGTAATTTATTTAAGGTTTGCTCAAGCGCTGTTTGAGTGGTTTGCTCTAAAGCAGCACCTTTGGCAACAACATTCAGATAGAGAGCTTCGCTCTTTCCATCGCCTGCTTTTTCTAAGGTAGCTAAATCAATATCGGCATAACCTAAGGAGCCTAATTTCTTCAGTAGGGGTGGCGTTGCTTTGCCATCTATATCAAAAGCAATACTGGTTGGTAATAATTTTTCCCGCACTGGGTAATCAGGTGCTTGCGCTAAAACATTGGTAATCAATACCGCAAGGCGACGTGGCGTTGCAAAGCCTGTCACTTTGGATGAATCCGTAGTTAATCCAGCTGACTTTAGAGATGAGTAGATTCCCTCGCTAAAGGCATCCCCGAGACGGTGGAGTGATTTGGGGGGTAGTTCTTCTGTAAATACTTCAATCAAGAAACTATCTGATTGGGAAAGAGAATGACTTGTACTCATAAATGGATCTTACTTATGCTTTAGCTTGGCGTTGACACATTGGGAATCCCAGTTTTTCACGGGATTCTAAATACGCTTGGGCAACGGCGCGAGAAAGATTGCGGATGCGACCAATATAAGCGGCACGCTCGGTAACAGAGATAGCACCGCGGGCATCCAAAAGATTAAATGTATGAGCAGCTTTTAAAACCATTTCATAGGCAGGCAAAGCTAAGGGCACTTCCATTAAGCGTTTGGCTTCGCTTTCATAGTTTGCAAAGTTGGCAAACAGTAAATCAGCATTTGAGTGTTCAAAGTTGTAGCAAGATTGCTCTACTTCATTCTGGTGATACACGTCACCATAAGAAATCCCATCAGCCCATACAAGGTCAAACACGTTTGAACAGTTTTGAATGTACATTGCCAAGCGCTCGATACCGTAAGTGATTTCACCGAGTACTGGTTTGCAATCTAAGCCACCAACCTGTTGGAAATAAGTGAACTGGGTCACTTCCATGCCATTGAGCCAGACTTCCCAGCCTAAGCCCCATGCACCTAATGTGGGGTTTTCCCAATCGTCCTCCACAAAGCGCACATCGTTTTCCTTGAGGTCAAGACCTAGAGCAGCAAGTGAGCCAAGATAGAGCTCCAGAATATTTTCAGGAGCTGGTTTAAGAACGACTTGATATTGATAGTAATGTTGCAAGCGATTTGGGTTTTCACCATAGCGACCATCTTTTGGTCTGCGTGATGGCTGAACATAAGCTGCTTTCCAAGGCTCTGGTCCGATAGCTCTTAAGAAAGTCGCCGTATGAGAAGTGCCAGCGCCTACTTCGAGGTCAATAGGTTGCAATAGGGCACAACCTTGTTGGTCCCAATAATCTTGAAGTTTGAGAATGATTTGCTGAAAAGTAAGCATGATTAACCTGGCTAAGCCATTGATTTTACATGGCTAGGGGAGCTTAGTAGTTAAAACTGACTAAAAACGTCTATGACGAATCAAGCCCCAGATCAGCAGGATGCAAGAAATACTCAAAATAGGGAAGTTTTCCCAGCGAACATAGGGCGTTTTGCCTGCATAGCCCTGAACTTGGGTACTCAAGTTTGCCTGGGTAAATTCAGGAAGGGAAGAGAGCACTTTTCCATCTGGACCTAGTACTGAGGTAATACCAGTATTAGTTGCTCGAATGGCAGGAAGACCAGTCTCTAATGATCGGAGTTGTGAGAGGCGTAATTGTTGTGATGAGGCCTGCGATTTTCCAAACCAGGCTAAATTAGTCATATTGATGAGCAAATGAACTGGTTTCTCACTATTGCCAATACGAGATGCTAATTCACCGCCGAAGATATCTTCATAGCAAATCGTTATCGCTGCGTTGATATCAGCTTGACCTAAACGAGTAATAGAAAAAGGCGCTTGCTCACTACTACCTCTAGCAAAATCACTCATGGGTACACGAAAAGCTTCTACAAACCAACGAAATCCTGGTGGAATAAATTCTCCAAAGGGTACTAGATGTACCTTATCGAACTGGTATGGGGCAGTATTTGGAGAAAGGCCGGTAGCACGATTGGTGTATTGCAATCCTGTTTTACCAGGTACTTCACCGATTAATCCTAACAAGATATTACTAGCACTTAAGTTAGAGAAATTTTGTAAGTAATTTAATAAACCAGTTGGTAGATTATTTTGTGGCCAAGGAAATGCCGTTTCAGGAATGATGATGAGGTTTGCAGCCTCTTTTTTAATTTCATCAGTATAAAAAGCAATTTGCTGACTAATGGATTCAGGATTAAATTTAAGTGATTGTTCAAAGTTACCCTGGATAAGACGAACAGTGATTGGCTTACCAAATGGTTTAGTAAAGGTAATGAGACTAGCCGCTTGAGACAAGGTAATAAGAGCTGCAATACTCACTACACTCATTACTGCATGTTTTTTGATTTGTAAAATTTGCCACGAGGTCCAAATCACGAGGAAGGTGCAAGCAAGACCACCAAAATAGGGTGCTATCGGCGCAAAGGGTCCATTCAATTGACCTTCGGCAAGACCCATCCAAGGAAAGCCGGTAAAGATGTAGCCACGCAAAAATTCCATGATCACCCAGCTCGCTGCTAAAAATAAGCCTGTCAAGCGAGATTGATGCAGTAATGAGATTGTTAGCGTAGCCAGTGAGAAGTAAATGGCCATGTATGCAGAAAGCAAAAAAACCGCCATGCAAGAAAGCGCTGTATTCATACCACCAACATCATGTAGGCTGATATAAATCCACCATAGACCAATCACAAAGTATCCCAAGCCAAATATGAGGCCAGATACAAACATTTTTTTAATTGAAGCAAATTTCTCTTGCTTGAGCCACCACCAAACGATGCTGAGTATTGGGATTTGTATCCAGCCACCATAGGGTAATTCGGCGGCGCCTGCGAGAATGGCGCCTAAGATTAATAGCGCTAAAAAATGGATACCTTGATGGCGATCGCGAGAAAGCTGATCAATCAAGATGAATCTCAGTCAGTTTTTTTAGGAATTTGGCGCGCAAGCAAAATATGCACTTGACGAGGGTCGGCGCGCAAGATTTCAAATTCAATACCATCAATCAAAATGAGCTCACCTACTTTTGGAACTCTGCCCAGATGTTGAATAACTAGACCAGCAACTGTTTCAATTTCGTCCTGAGAAAAATGGGTTCCTAAGGTTTCATTAAATTGATCAATTTCTGTAATTCCTTTGACCCGGATATCGCCATTATCTAGCGCTATGAGGTTATCGGCTTCTTCATCAATATCATGCTCATCCTCAATATCACCCACGATTTGTTCAAGTACATCTTCAATTGTGATGATGCCAGCCACACCACTATATTCATCCACCACAATTGCCAAATGATTACGATTATCTTTAAAGTCACGCAATAAAACACTGAGTCGTTTTGATTCAGGAATGAAAACAGCTGGTCTTAACCAGTCACGCACTTGAAAGTCTTTTTCAGTAGCATGCCGCAGTAGATCTTTGGCCAATAAGATGCCAATCACATTGTCTTTGCTACCTTCATAGACAGGAAAGCGTGAGTGAGCTGCTTGAATGACACTTTGTATAATTTCAGCAAGACTACGATTGATATCAATCCAATCGATTTGGGCTCTGGGTACCAAGATGTCACGTGCACAAAGTTGTCCTACTTGAAATACACCCTCAATCATGGATAGGGCGTCTGCATCAATCAAGCCTTCAGATTGGGCTTCACGAAGCGTTTCAATGAGCTCTTTACGGCGCTCACTAGAGCCGATTGGTTGGGGTGTTAAAAAATCGACTA
>JBILYO010000033.1:0-14792 GCA_044377685.1 Polynucleobacter sp.
GCTGTATACGTTGTGAGTCATTTGGTTTTAAGCGTGCTGCTGTTACAGCATCTACCTTTGATAAAAGTTCATGCATTGCAGGCCAACCAATTTTCTTTGCCTGCTCTTCAAGCTTTACTCGAATTTCCGGATATGCTGGCGGCAATGAGGATAGGCCATATGCCCATGCTCGCCAATACAGCATGGTTCCACCAACAACAACCGGTAAATTTCCTCTATTGCGGATTTCTTCAGACAGTCGTTTTGCATCCTTAGCAAAACGGGCTGCTGAATAGACCTCACTAGGTTCAAGAATGTCGATTAGGTGATGCGCTACCAATTTTTGTTCTGCTTTGGTGGGTTTAGCGCTACCAATATCAAGTCCGCGATAGACCAGCGCAGAGTCCATGCTAATCAGTTCAATCGTTAGTCCAATAGATTTCGCATATTCAGCCAAAGACATGGCTAGATGCGTTTTGCCTGCGCCAGTAGGTCCAACAATGCAGATTATTGGATGGGGCTCAGGAGATTGCATCGGCTGAATGTAGGGTTCAGATTGCATTCCTCATTATAAGAGCCTGCTGAAATAAATTAGTGCAGTTTGGTTTGGCTTTCTAAAGTGGCAATATGCTCACGAATGTCTCCAGCATCTTCTGCTTCAGGTGCCTTATTGAGATAGCGATGCATATCATCTAGTGCAGGCCGAAAGTATTCCAGCTGAGCAAAAATTAAGCCTCGATCCCGAATTTCCTCAATCGAGTCAGGCAGTAGGATCACTAAGCGTTCTTGAACGCCTAGCAGACGCTCCCAGCGCTCATGCTCTGAGTAAATCATTTTGAGGTTTCTTAAAAAGCGCGACAGGATTTCTCGTGCGCTAGAGGCGCGCAAGAATACATTCAGTGGCAAGCCGAGCTCGCCACGATAGCCTTTGGCATCAAGATAGGGATCAAGCATTTCCTGTAATTGATTCTTGGAGAGTGATTCACCAGTCAGGGGATCCATGATCACCTCTCCTTGTTGCAAGGAGATCCGCATCATGAAGTGATTTGGAAAAGAAACCCCCCGAATCTTCAAACCAATTTGATTGCCAAGTTCCATCATTAATATCGCTAATGAAATGGGAATACCTCTACGATTTTCTAGAATGTAATGTAGATAAGAATTTTCTGGCGCATAAAAATCATTGGGATTAGGACCGAAACCTAACTCTGTATAAAAGAAGTGCTTGAGAATTTGCAAGCGTTGCATCGGAGAAGTATCTGGAGTAATTCGCGTTTTAAGTTTGTTACCCATCTGATCAATCTGATCGAGCACGCCTTGAACATCTAAATCAGGGTAGGCATGTTGAGCGACTGCGATGACAGCCTCAGTTAAAGGCAGGTGCTCATCTTCGGCAACTAAAGAAGTGAAGTAGTCGAGTTGTTGTGTTGGCATAAAAGCTATTTTGCATGACGTAAGAATTTTTGCCAGCGAATTCCGACTAAAACTAGTGCACCAAAGTAGGCAATGGCCGCCAATGCTAGCCACGCGGCTAGCAGGCCAATCCGGGTCCAGGGTTCTGCCTGTAGGGCGATCCAATTATGGGCACTAGCAGCGTAAAAAAGTACCCCAGCAAAGGGAATCAGCGCTAAAAACAGTTGACCTAGGTATTTCACCCAAGCGGCGCTGGGAAGTGCGCCCTTTCGATGAAGTCCGATCCATAACAATGCTGCGTTTAAGCAAGCCCCCGTACCAACCGATAGGGCTAATCCAGCATGTCCAAACCAAGGGACAAATACCAGATTAGCTAATTGTGTGGCCACGAGCACGATCAAGCCAATTTTGACTGGAGTTCGTATATCTTGGCGAGAATAAAAACCGGGCGCCAAAATTTTAACCAAGATCAAGCCAATTAAACCAACGCCATAGGCTGCTAAAGCCTGCTGTGTCATCAACACATCGAGGGCGTTAAATTTTCCATAGTGATACAAAACTGCTGCAATAGGTTCTCCAAAAATAAAGAGAGCAATGGCGCAAGGAGCTGCCAATAGGAATGTCAGTTGTAAACCCCAGATGAGTAATTCACCGGCATGAACCAAATCATTTTTAGCGTTAGCTTTGCTTAAACTTGGCAAAAGCACGGTACCCAAGGCAACCCCAAGTAGTGCAGTCGGAAACTCCATCAAGCGATCAGCATACGAGAGCCAAGATACGCTTCCAGTCTGTAAGCGTGAAGCAATATTGGTATTAATGATTAAGGAAATTTGTGCCACAGAGACTGCGAAGACTGCGGGCCCCATGAGCTTTAAAACACGTCTTGCATCTGGGTTTTGCACTGCTGATTTAATGGCAGCAGGTAATAAACCGATTCGCGGCAAAAGTCCTAAGCGCGAGAGTGCAGGAATTTGAATCGCCAATTGCAAGAAGCCACCTAAAAGTACGCCAATGCTCAGAGCGTAAATCGGTTGCTCAAGATGTGGTGCCAATAAGATGGCGCTCCCAATTAAAGCGAGGTTGAGTAAAACGGGGGTGAAGGCTGGAATCGCAAAACGGCCAAAGGTATTGAGAATTCCTGCAGAAAGCGATACCAGTGAAATCAGCCCAATATAAGGGAACATGACGCGGGTCATGACAACACTTGCCTCAAAAGCAGGCCCGCCGCTAAAGCCTGTAGCAATCACCAGAATGAGCACTGGGGCGCCAATGACCCCAAGTAGTACCGTAAGCAGTAAAGCCCAAAATAAGAGGGTGGCGACGGCATTTACAAGGATTTGAGCCTGTTTTTGATCACCATTGCTGGAAATTTCACCCAAAATGGGTACAAAAGCTTGGGAAAAGGCTCCTTCGGCAAATAAGCGACGTAAGAGGTTTGGTAGCCTAAAAGCCACATTAAAGGCATCGGTCCACTCGGATGCACCAAAGTTTCGAGCGATCAAAGTCTCCCTTAGAAGGCCCGTAATACGGGATAACATCGTCAGGGAGCTAACTTTGGCAGCAGCAGAAAGCAAGTTCATGAGCCGATTTTCCCCTATTTATCAAGCAACTGGGCTTTTTTGCCCCTTTACTGTAAAATCTTGGGTTTTGGTGAGCTGGCTTACAAATCCAGCAAGTCCGACAAGATTTTCAACTAATCGTATTTTGCAATTTATAGAGGCAAGGTTTAAAGATGGCCAATACAGCACAAGCGCGTAAGCGCGCACGCCAGGCAGTAAAACAGAATGATCACAATTCCAGCTTGCGTTCGAAGCTCCGCACTTCTATCAAGGCAGTGCGCAAAGCAATCGAAACGGGTGATAAAGCTGCTGCAGCGAAAGTGTTCTCAGCAACTCAAGCAACAATCGATAAGATTGCTGACAAAAAGATTGCTCACAAAAATACTGCAGCACGTCAGAAGTCACGTTTATCAGCCGCTATTAAGGCGATGGCAGCGTAATTCAGTAATTGTTTTAGGCTGGTCGAAGTAGTTTCGACCTAAGCCCGCTCCTGATCAGAGCGGGTTTTTGTTTTTAGGGCTAGGTTTGGGGTTTGGGTTCAAACTCACACGCCTCTTCGATCGGCAGGCTGTTATCTTTGGCAAAGTTCATGACAAAGTCTAACGCTCTGGGATCAAGATCACCTAGCCTGGTATCAATAACAACGCATTTCACTGTAGCAATCAGGATGGGTCTGACGTAGGGTGAATAAGTGAAGCGAGGGTCTCCAGAATCTCCTGGAGGGCGAAAAGTAGCCATTACTCCGCAAAGACGCTCCGCCCAATCGCTGGGTCTAAATGGCTTGCCAGTAGTCGTAATACCTTGAATGAAAAGCTTTTTAGGGTTCAAGTTGGCGTCAAGGTCGTGGTTGAAATCAGTGGTACTAAGCCCTCTAGCTTAACAGCCTGAGTTGGCCGTAAGATGACTTAAGAATCTATTTTCGTGCAGTCGAAAGCTTTGAAAAAAATGCAATCCAAAACTTTAGTAGAAAGCTCAACGATGACATCTCTGGCAAAGCCACAAGTGCCCGGTCAGGTGAAGCACTACCTGCAATTCTCCGACCTTAACCGTCAAGAGTATGACTATCTGCTGAAAAGAACAGCATGGCTCAAGGCGAAATTCAAAAGTTATGAGACTTGGCATCCATTGCATGATCGGACCTTGGCAATGATTTTTGAGAAACATTCCACTCGTACACGTTTGTCTTTTGAGGCCGGTATTCATCAGCTTGGGGGTCAAGCTGTATACCTCAACACCAGAGATACTCAGTTAGGCCGTGGCGAGCCTGTAGAGGATGCTGCACAAGTCATATCGAGGATGACGGACATCATTATGATTCGGACTTTTGGTCAAGACATCATCGATCGTTTCGCAGCTAACTCACGGGTTCCCGTCATTAATGGTTTAACCAATGAATTTCATCCTTGCCAGGTCTTAGCCGATATCTTTACTTATGTGGAAGCGCGTGGACCTATTCAAGGAAAAACAGTGGCCTGGGTCGGTGACGCCAACAATATGGCGTATACCTGGATTCAAGCTGCAGAATGTTTAGACTTCCAGTTTCATTTCTCAGCTCCAGCAGGTTATCAGTTAGATACTTCGCGCTTGACAGCAAAGGCAGCTCAGCATTTAACTGTTTATGCAGACCCTAGAGAGGCTTGTAAGGGTGCTGACTTAGTGAGTACAGATGTATGGACTAGCATGGGTTATGAAGCTGAAAATACATCCCGTATGAGCGCCTTTAAAGATTGGATGGTCGATGAAGAGTTGATGGCTTTGGCAAAACCAGATGCCTTGTTTATGCATTGCCTGCCCGCCCATCGAGGTGAGGAAGTATCTGCTGGAGTCATTGATGGTCCACAAAGTATTGTTTGGGAAGAGGCGGAGAACCGTTTGCACGTGCAAAAAGCCTTGATGGAGTATTTGCTTTGCGGGCGTTTAGAGTAAATTGTTTTGATTATTTTTTTGATTGAATAGAAAACATGTCTGAAATTAAAAAAGCAGTATTAGCTTATTCGGGTGGTCTAGACACTAGTGTGATCTTGAAGTGGCTTCAAGATACTTATGGTTGCGAGATCGTGACATTCACGGCTGACTTAGGTCAGGGAGAAGAATTAGAGCCAGCGCGTGCTAAGGCGCTGCAGTTTGGGATCAAGCCCGAGAATATTTTTATTGATGATCTACGTGAAGAATTTGTCCGTGATTTCGTATTTCCGATGTTTCGCGCCAACACCATCTATGAAGGTGAGTATTTGTTGGGCACATCTATTGCGCGCCCATTAATCGCTAAGCGTCAAATTGAAATCGCCCGTTTAACGGGTTCTGACGCTGTATCACATGGCGCTACTGGAAAAGGTAATGATCAAGTTCGCTTTGAATTGGGCTATTACGCTCTTGAGCCGGGGATAAAAGTAATTGCCCCATGGCGTGAATGGGATCTACTCTCCCGGGAAAAACTGATGGCCTATGCAGAAAAGCACGGTATTCCAGTCGAGATGAAACACAAGCAAGGCGGCTCACCCTATTCCATGGATGCCAACTTATTGCATATCAGTTATGAGGGCCGTCATTTAGAGAACCCCAATGCTGAAGCCGAAGAAGCCATGTGGCGTTGGACGGTTTCTCCTGAGAAGGCCCCAGATACCCCAGAGATTATTGAGATTGAATTTAAAGCAGGTGATCCGATTGCTATTAACGGCAAGGCCTATAAACCGCATGAGTTATTAGCTGAACTCAATCGTATTGGTGGCATGCATGGTATTGGACGTTTGGATTTGGTAGAAAACCGTTTTGTTGGCATGAAGAGCCGGGGTTGTTATGAAACTCCTGGCGGCACAATTTTATTAAAGGCACACCGCGGCATTGAGAGCATTACCCTTGATCGCGAAGTAGCTCACTTGAAAGATGACCTGATGCCACGCTACGCTAGCCTGATCTATAACGGCTTATGGTGGTCACCAGAACGCGTTGCCTTGCAGACCTTAATTGACCATACCCAACAGATGGTAAATGGCGTTGTTCGACTAAAGCTATACAAAGGTTCCGCTTCTGTTATTTCAAGGGATTCAGCCAATACTTTGTTCGATCAAAATATCGCTACCTTTGACGATGATGGTGGCGCTTATAACCAGGCTGATGCTGGCGGCTTTATAAAGCTCAATGCCCTACGTATGCGCATTGCAGAAATAGCTAAACGTAAGCGTGCCCAAAAATAATAAAACCCTATTTTTAGTTAGAGGATATTCAGATGCAATTTGATCAAGTTTCAGTAGGCAAAAAAGCCAATGTATTTTTTGATGGTAAGTGCGTATCCCATACAGTGACTTTGCCCAATGGGACTCGGAAGTCAGTGGGTGTGGTTTTACCTAGCACCTTACGTTTTGACCTTAGTACTAAAGAAATCATGGAAGTCGTTGACGGCAATGCTTTTGTCAGTATTAATGGCACTCCTGAGCAGGAGTTCAAGGCAGGTCAAAGCTGGGAAGTGGACAAGGGCGGTTACTTCATTATCCGCGCTGAACAACCTGTCCATTATGTTTGCCACTTTGAATAAATAAGATCATCAAGCTAAGCACTAAATACAACGCAGACCAAGGTCTGCGTTTTTTAATTATCTGTTATTACTTATCTCTTGGGCAGCCCAGTAATTACGCTGCCGGGCGTGATGACTCGTTCTGAGAACCACTGTTTGTTCATCTCCAAGGCATACCGTACGGTAGCTTTTGGGCAATGATTATTAGTGGTTTCAGCTTGCATCTCTTCGATGTTCACAATCTTTCCATCGTCAGCAATAAAGGCAATGGAAAGGGGAATCTTCGTGTTATTCATCCAAAAACAATGCGAGGCCTTTTGATCAAATACAAATAACATCCCTGAATTGGTTGGCATGCTGGTGCGATTCATTAAACCAATTTCTCTTGCTTTGGGCGTATCAGCTAGCTCAGCCTGTATCCGATAGATTCCAGTTTTTAATTCAATTGAAGGCAAACCAGTATTGACCTGTGCCAGTAAAAGGCCTGGAGTAAGACAGGCAAGAACAAAAAATAGTTTGCCTAGGTATTGGTGCGGTATGTGCATATTGTCTATTTTAAGTTAGGCAAATCGCAGGCGAAAAAAAACCCAGGAACAAGTCCTGGGTTTTCGATAGTGATCTAAGGACGATTAAGCCGCTTGGATATTAGTAGCTTGCTTGCCTTTAGGGCCTTGGGTAATGTCAAACGTTACCTTTTGGTTTTCCTTAAGGGTTTTGAACCCAGGCATAGTAATTGCGCTGAAATGCGCGAACAACTCTTCTTCACCATCATCAGGTTTGATAAAGCCAAAACCTTTTGCATCATTGAACCACTTAACAATTCCGGTCGCCATGCGAACTCCATTACATAAACTTAAAACAACCGTGATGAGGGTAAATACTTTTTAATCAGTCTCGCTCCACAACACGCCTCAATAGAACCTTAATAAAGCTCTACCCCCCGATTGTTTGCCCTTTTTGAAGGGGTGTCAAGGATTTATATGGGCTTACCACTCAGTAATTACCCCTTTTTTTATCGAAAAATGCCCCAATATGTAATAAATAGGGGTTTTTGCGGGGTTTTCGCAACAAGACCCTAGTCGATAAAAGTTTTGATATCTGTGTTTAGAATGTTTCTCATGAGCCGCACACCCAAAAATCCCAGTACTGGAAATCCTGTAAATCCCTATATCGAGGATACGATCCTGCTCGAAAAGCAGGCAGAAAAAGTAAAAGTACCATCGATGTATAAAGTATTGTTATTAAATGACGATTACACCCCAATGGAATTTGTGGTCATGGTGATTCAAGAGTATTTTAGTAAGGATCATGAAACTGCTACACGCATTATGTTGCAAGTACATTTAGCTGGTAAAGGCGTTTGCGGAATATTTACCCGTGACGTTGCTGCCACCAAAGTGCATCAAGTTGTCGAATTATCCCGTGAAGCGGGCCACCCACTACAGTGCACTATGGAGGAAGCATGATTGCCCAAGAATTAGAAGTGAGTTTGCATATGGCATTTGTTGACGCGCGAGCTTCACGTCACGAATTTATTACGGTGGAACATTTATTGGCTGCGTTACTTGATAACGCTACTGCTGTTGAGGTGCTCAAAGCTTGCGCAGTCAATATTGCGGAGCTACGTGCACAGCTGAAAAACTTCATCAATGACAATACTCCAGTAGTGCCTGGTACAGACGAAGTGGATACACAACCAACGCTGGGATTTCAGCGCGTCATCCAGCGCGCCATCATGCACGTGCAATCGACATCTAATGGAAAAAAAGAAGTCACTGGTGCCAATGTCCTGGTAGCAATATTTGGTGAGAAAGATTCTCATGCTGTTTACTTCTTGCAACAGCAGGGCGTAACTCGTTTAGATGTAGTGAACTTTATTAGCCATGGTGTGCGCAAAGATCAGGCAGAGCATGTCAAGCCTGCTGATACAACACAAGAAACTGAAGAGTCTGCTTCTTCAGGCAAAGAAAGTCCGCTAGATCAATATACTCAGAATCTAAACGTACTGGCTCGCCAAGGCAAGATTGATCCGCTGATTGGTCGTGATAGCGAAGTCGAGCGCGTCATACAAGTTTTGTGTCGTCGTCGCAAAAATAATCCCCTCTTAGTTGGTGAAGCTGGTGTTGGTAAGACTGCAATTGCTGAAGGCTTAGCATGGCGCATTGTTAAAGGGGACGTTCCCGATATCCTGGCTAATGCCACTGTGTACTCGCTAGATATGGGTGCTCTCTTAGCGGGTACTAAATACCGCGGAGATTTTGAGCAGCGCCTCAAGAGTGTCTTGAAGTCTTTAAAAGATCATGCGCATGGTGTTTTATTTATTGATGAAATCCATACTTTGATCGGCGCTGGTGCTGCCTCTGGCGGAACCCTAGACGCAAGTAACTTATTAAAGCCTGCTTTATCTAATGGCCAGCTGAAATGTATTGGCGCAACGACTTTCACTGAATATCGTGGAATTTTTGAAAAAGATGCCGCTCTGTCACGTCGCTTCCAGAAGGTCGAGGTGGTTGAGCCAACCGTTGATCAGACTGTCCAAATTCTTCGGGGGCTGAAGTCTCGCTTTGAAGAGCATCATAGTGTTAAGTATGCCTCTGCCGCTTTAGTGGCTGCTGCAGAGCTTTCTTCCCGCTATATCAATGACCGTCATTTGCCAGATAAAGCCATTGATGTGATTGATGAAGCAGGTGCAGCACAGCGCATCTTGCCAAAGTCTAAGCAAAAGAAAACGATCGGCCGTCCAGAGATCGAAGAGATCGTAGCCAAAATTGCGCGCATCCCCCCTCAATCGGTTACGGTTGATGATCGTAGTAAGTTGCAGACTTTAGATCGCGATATCAAGAGTGTCGTTTTTGGTCAAGATCCTGCTATTGAGGCTTTGGCTAGTGCCATCAAAATGACGCGCGCTGGTCTTGGCAAGATTGATCGCCCAATCGGTTCATTCTTATTCTCAGGACCTACTGGCGTAGGTAAGACTGAGGTTGCTAAACAGCTTGCTTATATCTTGGGTATTGAGCTGCTTCGTTTTGACATGTCTGAATATATGGAGCGTCATGCTGTAAGCCGTTTGATTGGGGCCCCTCCAGGCTATGTTGGATTTGATCAAGGCGGTTTATTGACTGAAGCCGTCAACAAGAAACCGCATTGTGTTCTTTTGTTAGATGAAATTGAAAAAGCTCATCCTGATATTTTCAATATTCTTCTACAAGTGATGGACCATGGTACTTTGACAGATAACAATGGTCGTAAGACTGACTTCCGTAATGTCATTATTATTATGACTACTAATGCCGGCGCTGAAGCAATGCAAAAGTCGACCATCGGCTTTACCAATGCTCGTGAATCTGGTGATGAGATGATTGATATTAAGAAATTCTTTACGCCTGAGTTCCGTAATCGTTTGGATGCGATTGTTTCGTTCAAGGCGCTTGATGAAACCATCATCATGAGGGTAGTCGATAAGTTCTTGATGCAATTAGAGGAGCAATTACATGAGAAGAAGGTAGATGCTACTTTCAGCTCCGCCTTACGTGCGCATCTGGCAAAGCATGGCTTTGATCCTCTCATGGGGGCTCGTCCAATGCAGCGGATTATTCAGGATACGGTTCGTAAGGCGCTTGCTGATGAACTCTTATTTGGCAAATTAGCGCAAGGTGGTCATGTCGCAGTCGATATTGATGCGGATGGCAAGGTGCAGCTTGAGTTTGATGCTCCCGCTCCTTCGCGTAAAGCGCCTAAGACTGATATCGCTTCAGCAGAAGAAATTTAAATCTTTAAATAACTATTAAAAAAAGGAAGCCATGTCTCATCACGATAAGTTGCTGGAAGCTTTTGAATCCTATAAAGCAGAAAATGAAAAGTTCCAAGGTAAGGGCATCAAAGCATCAGCAGCTCGTGCCCGCAAGGCACTTCAAGAAATTGCAGGCTCTTGTAAAGAGCGTCGTAAAGAAATTACTACTGAAAAAGAGTCTCGTGAAGGCAAGGGTGCTGGTATGTCACAAGATGCAGCCCGCCATGCACATGTTCGTAAATAACTAGTTTGATGATCAAAAGGCCGCTTTAAGCGGCCTTTTTCTTACTTTTATAATTTTGTTCCACGCTGTATTTGCTTCGACATGCATCAGTCAAAATAAACAAGGCGCTTATGTCTTCTAGTAAGTTAACGCACTATATTGTTGGTGCAATGGTCCTAGGTACTGTGGGCGGATACGTCGTCAATACACACGGATCACATTCTGGTTTCGCTGTTCAATATATTGAATACGTTTCTATTTTGACGGATATTTTCTTGCGCTTAATCAAGATGATTATTGCGCCATTAGTTTTTAGTACCCTGGTAGTTGGTATTTCTCGTATGGGAAATGCTTCAACTATTGGTCGAGTGGGGTTAAAAACCTTTGCTTGGTTTTTGGGTATGTCCACCATTTCCCTACTACTAGGTCTGTTGATGGTGAATTTATTGACCCCCGGTGTCGGTATCAATTTACCTATCCCAGAATTGACTACTGCAACAGGGCTCACCGACTCTAAATTTAATTTACATGATTTTGTCGTGCATATTTTTCCAAATAGTATTTTTGAGGCGCTTGGAACAAATGAAATATTGCAAATAGTAGTATTTGCAATATTTTTTGGAGTAGCGGCTGGCAGTTTTGGCGAGCGCGCTGAGGAGTTTATTCGCAACCTAGACATGCTCTCGCACATCATGCTGAAGATCACTACAGCAGTGATGAAGTTTGCTCCTGTAGCAGTATTTGCAGCTGTTTCCTCGGTGATTGCCGAGAACGGCTTGGATATTTTGTGGACCTATGGCAAATTTATGGCAAGCTTTTATGGGTCTATTTTGTTGCTTTGGCTAGTGCTCATTATGATTAGCGCGCTAGTTCTTAAAAAAGGGGCCTTGCTCTTAGCATTGATGTTGCGGGAACCTATTTTGCTGGCGTTTACTACTGCAAGTTCGGAGGCTGCCTATCCAATGACACTCGAACAAGTACAGCGCTTTGGATGTAAAAACAAAATTGCCTCGTTTGTATTACCGGTGGGCTATTCATTCAATCTAGTTGGCTCCATGATGTACTGCTCCTTTGCTGCCGTATTTATTGCGCAGGTGTATTCCATAGAGATGCCCCTATCACAGCAATTATTGATGCTCCTTGTTTTGATGGTGACCTCTAAAGGCATTGCTGGGGTTCCGCGTGCATCATTGGTAGTGATTGCAGCTACTCTTACTCAATTTAACTTACCGGCAGCAGGGGTTTTATTAATTATGGGGGTCGATCAATTTTTGGATATGGCACGAGCTGCCACCAACGTATTGGGCAATGGACTCGCTACCGCTGTGATATCTAAGTGGGAAGGTGAACTAGAACGGCATGACTCAAAATGAATTGAGATGCCCTAAGTTCGTTTACGGTTTTTAAATAATGAATCACATTCGGACTCAAGAATCCCGCCCAGTATTTGTGTTTGGCTAAAGTTGTTACCTTGATTAATCTGTTTGGCTGTAAATTGAAATATATCAATTCCTGCTTTCTGAATAGTCTCAATAGAGCTGCCATAGACAACGCCACCAATGCCGGCCCAAATGAGGGCGCTCATGCACATCGGACAAGGTTCTCCAGTCGTATACAACACTAAATCAGGCCAATTTTTATTGCCGTATTGCGCAACATAGTTATTAATGCAAGAGATCTCACCGTGGAGTATGGGATTTTCAAAAGTTTTATTAACACCTCTAGCAAGTATGGTTCCGCTACTTGCATTGGTAATGACGGCACCAAATGGATAGGCTTGGTTTTGAGTCGCCATTGCAATAGCAGCACGCATTGCAGTTTCATGTCTCTTGATGGGAATTGATGAAAGAGTAGTTTTTGCTAGGACGCCCCGAGCCAGGCCAGCTAAACCAATACCGCATAAACACAATAGTGCGCCGCGCCGCTTCATATTAAGCTCTACCAGTGCTGCCAAAGCCACCACTTCCGCGACTACTTTCAGTAAATTCTTCAACAACTTTGAGTTCTACTTGTAGTACGGGCATTACGACGAGTTGCGCTAAGCGCTCCATGGGCTCAAGTTTGAATGGGATAGATCCGCGATTCCAGGTGCTGACCATGAGTTGTCCCTGGTAGTCAGAGTCAATCAAGCCAACTAAATTACCCAGCACGATGCCATGCTTATGGCCTAGTCCTGAGCGGGGCAAAATAAATGCTGCATAACGTGGATCTTCAACATAAATCGATAAACCCGTTGGAACTAGGACAGTTTGACCTGGTGCAATTTCAATCGTTTCGTCAATACATGCTCGAAGATCTAGTCCAGCACTTCCTGGTGTGCCATAAGTAGGCAGCTGATCGCGCATCCGTTCATCCAGAATTTTGACTTGTAATGATTGCATGAGATGTCCTAAAGCGAGTAAGGGGAAACGGTAAAGACGGTATTTTTATTTAGATTTTTTTCGCAACAAGTGCAATGAGTTGTCTTGCAAGCTGAAGTTTTTCAGCATTTGCTAGTTTTTTACTACCCTGCGCATCGATGACAAGTAATTGATTTAGATCGCTGCCAAAGGTATCGGGCCCAATATTACCCACAATCATCGGGATACCCTTACGCTTGCGTTTCTCATCAGCATGCAACTCTAGATTACTGGACTCAGCTGCAAACCCGACACAGTATGGATATGGCTTGCCACCCTTAGTCTTTACTGTTTTTGCAATATCGAGAAGAATATCTGGATTAGGAACAAACTCCAATGCTGGGGCTTTTCCACTTTGGCGTTTGATCTTCTCTTTTGCGGGCTTTTCAATTCCCCAGTCTGCTACCGCAGCTACAGCAAAAAAGATATCGTTATCAAGTGATTGCAGTGCCGCTGCATGCATTTGCTTTGCGCTAGTGATATCGGTGCGAGTGATTTTTCCGGTAGCAGCAAGAGGTGTCTCTAGGTCACAGGGCCCAGCAATGAGGTGGACGTCTGCACCAGCTTCAAGCGCTGCACGGGCAATCGCAAAACCCATTTTTCCAGAGCTGTGATTGGTAATGCCGCGAACGGGATCAATTGCTTCAAAAGTAGGGCCAGCAGTAATCAATACTTTTTTACCAGCAAGTATCTTTTTTTGGAAGAAGGCAACTACTTGCTCGCATATTTCGCTGGGCTCAAGCATTCGACCCATACCAATCTCACCACATGCCTGAAAGCCACTTGCTGGACCAAGCAATGCAACACCATCTTGATGAAGACGTTGTACGCTTCGCAGAGTGGCTGCATGTTCCCACATTTGTTTATTCATTGCTGGGGCAAGTAGCAAAGGACAATCTCTTGCAAGACATAAGGTGCTCAGTAAATCATCGGCCAAACCAAGAGAAAGCTTTGCCATGAGATCTGCACTTGCTGGAGCAATCAAAATCGCATCCGCAGCTCTGGATAATTCAATGTGGGCCATATTATTGGGAATACTGCTATCCCATTGGCTTGTATATACCGGGTTACCTGTCAAAGCTTGCATCGTGACAGCTGTTACAAACTGTCCTGCTGCTTCTGTCATCACAACTTGAACCGAAGCGCCCTCTTGCATTAATTGGCGTGCAAGCTCAGGAGTCTTATAGGCAGCAATACCGCCTGAGATTCCGAGAACAATTTTTTTATTTAAAAGTGATTGCATGGCGCCAGCTTACTGGGATTGAGATGATTTGCCAAATGACTTACGTAATTCACCCCAAATAATGAGGGCAGCCCCTATACAAATGGCACTATCGGCAATATTAAATGCGGGCCAGTGCCAGTTACCATAATGCAAGTCAATAAAGTCGACTACCGCACCATACATAATGCGATCCAATACATTGCCAATTGCTCCGCCCAAAATGAGACTTAACGCAAAGCAGAGTAATTTATCCGTTTGGTTTTTGTATAGCAACCAAATAATATAAATTGCTGCTGCAATTCCGATGACGGTGAAAAACCAGCGTTGCCAACCTGAGCTTTGTGCCAAAAATGAAAAGGCAGCGCCTGGATTGAACAGTAGCAGCCAGTTGAAAAACGGGAGCACCGGCTCTGGCACCCCAATTTGAAGATTGCTGAGCGCTGACCATTTGCTGAGCTGATCAAGCAAAAGAACAATGACGGCGATTGCTAGATAGCGCAGAAATGTTAGGCTCATAAAATGGTCTGGCACTTAAGCAAATAGGCGGTGATCGCCATCACCGAATACATTATCAATGCACCGACCACACAAGTCAGGATGCTTCGCATGACTGCCTACGTCAGCAGTGTGGTGCCAGCAGCGACCACATTTCCGATATTGGCTACTGCGAACAAGTACTTCTAAGCCATCACT
>JBILYO010000159.1:0-5005 GCA_044377685.1 Polynucleobacter sp.
CGATAAGCTGGATCCTCATCACCGCTCAAGAGTAAGACCACTTCTGTAAAGCCATATGTAAGAGCGCCAAGCCATAAATCTAAACCGGTAGAGGCGATATGCTCAATGCCATAGGGAATCACAAATGATGGCAAGCCTTCAAACTGTTTGGGCAGAACATGTGCAGAGCGGCCCAAGCCATCAATCATTTGAGTGCCTGCTTTTAAAGTATGCAGGAGCAGACTGGGCGCTGCAGCTTGACTGATTTTTTTCGCTTCTGCAGTAAAGACTGTGGCAATGGTCTTTAACTCTTTGCCCTGATGGGGTACGCTAGGGTAGTTGTAACGCATTGCACCCGATGGGCATGCTGTAGAGCATGCTCCACAACCCATACAGAGATTGGGATTAACCTCAACGCTACCTTGGCCATTTTTGAATACAGAGCTAATGGCACTAGTCGAGCAGACATCAATACAAGCATTACACCCGACTTTGCCGTTACGGCCATGCGCACAAATTTTTTCGTTATAGACAAAATATTTTGGTTTCTCAAACTCGCCAACCATTTCTAATAATTGATTGACTACTAATGCTTGATCTACGGGATCCTTGCCAGGAGCAAAATATCCTTGAGGGGTTTGACTCATCCGCATTTTTGGATCCGTACGCAGATCCAAAATTAAATCAAATTCGGAGTTACGTTTTTGGTCGGCTCGATCAAAAGAAATTGCGCCAATACTTGCGCACGCAGTAACACAATCACGATGTGATTTACATTTAGTTAAATCAATCTGAAAGGAAAGATCAATTGCATTCTCGGGGCAGACTTCAACGCAAGCGCCGCAACGCGTACACATTTCTGGATCAATCGGATTTTGCAGATCCCAGTCAACTGAGAACTTGCCAAGGAAGCCGTCTAGCTTAGTCACCACACCGGTATAAATGGGGTAGTTTCGTGCCAGCGGTAAATAACCAGGCTCAGTACACAAGACAGAAACATCTAATGACCCGCTCAGTTTTTCTGCCCACGGCAATGCTACAGATCCCGCACCAATAATGAAGAGCCTGCCTTGACTTTCATAATTCACCACTGGAACGGGCTCCGCTTCTGGCATTTCAGCCAAAGCAAGCAAAGCAGCAATCTTAGGTCCCGATGCTTTAGCTTCTTGAGTCCAGCCCGCTACTTCACGAATATTGACGAAACGTAGCGGTGCTACCAACGGTTTTTCTGACTGCTCTGCTAGCTCATTAAATAAAGCACCCTCTTGGGTGCAGGCGACCACCAATGAATCAGACCCATCTAGCGCCTTTAAAAAAGAGCCGACCTCTTGTCTACACAAAGATCGATGCACTGGTACGCCAAGCGTCTTAGCATCTAAAGGCATAGTGCCATTACAGTTACAAACTAGTTTTTGACTCATGCACTATCTTCTTTGGTTTTTTTCTGGGTAGGTTCTATCGATACTTCATCCAAGTTAGCAGGTTTAGCCTGCGCTGTTGAATCTGTGGATGTTAAATCAGTTTCGCCCTGGGCTTCTAAAAGCGGATCATTGGACTTAGATAAGGCCTCTTGTTCCGCTGACTGCTTTTCACCAGTTGTTGAATCAGCTTCAGGTTTACGAAACAGGTTGAGCATATCGCTCTGAACCATTCTTTCTAGCATGCCTGGGGGCAAGGGATCAGGCTTGGAGTAGTCATCTATATAGATATCTAAGCCGTCCATCACGTTGAAATGGGGATCAGTAAACATCTTTTTAAGTGCAGCCTGCTGAACTGTGGGATCAACGTCTGGCTTCATAAAAGCAGAAAAATCTGGATCAAATCGATCAATTTTCTGAACATCCTCTAGAGTTGCGGGTGGCGGGGCTTCTACCTTAGGCGGAATGGGATCAGGAGTCTGAGCAACTTCTTTAGGCTGCTCTTCTGGCTCATCTAGCTGTCCAGTTTTGCGCTTAGACCAACGACTTAAAAAACTATCCGCCATCATTCCTCCGCTGGGCGATTTGCGCCTTTGAATGATGCTGGCTTGTGCCGTTTTTTGGGTTCAGGCCGATAATTTTCATTGACATACTCTTGTAACCAAGAAGCATGTTCCTCGGTCATGGGAACTAAATCTACGGATTCACCCCCATCTAATAGACGGGCTGCCTCGTTATAGCTCACACAAATCCGATGAGGCACTGCACATGTTGCCTCTGTTTTTGCCAGCACTAAAGATTGCTCGTCAATATACGGTTCAATATCTTCCTCTAGACGCCACATCACAAACCAGCTCGGTGTAGTTGCAGATACGTTGAGATAGTAGCCCTCAGCCTCATCAGGAAAGAGATTCAACTCAAAACCAGTAAACAACCATGATTCACCACCATCATCACGACCTAAGAATTGACCACAGATGGGCTTGCTTGGCTGTTTTTGAGAGTCATATTGCCCAAAATCAGGCAATACCTCTTGAGGAGCCCATCGATAGGTAATCCATGGGTTGTCGATATTTTGCTTACGCATCAATACTGCAAAGCGCATAAGTCCTCAGGTATTTTGAACTACGATGTTGGGGAATTTACTGCTCATATCTTTAGCTAAATTAGCAACTCGAATCGCAACTTGTCTGGCGATGTTTTTATAAATTGCACTAATAGCTCCATCGGGATCAGCAACTACTGTAGGGCGGCCCGCATCTGCATGCTCACGAATCGATAAATTTAATGGCAGGTCGCCTAAGAAATCAACGCCATACTCTTTACACATTTTTTGGCCGCCACCTGCTCCAAAGATGTGCTCTTCGTGGCCACAACTTGGGCACACATAAGTACTCATATTTTCGATAATGCCGACGATCGGAACACCAACCTTCTCAAACATCTTTAAGCCCTTACGTGCATCGAGCAAAGCAATATCTTGAGGGGTAGTCACAATGACTGCGCCCGTTACTGGCACCTTTTGCGCAAGCGTTAACTGAATATCACCAGTACCTGGTGGCATATCGACAATCAGGTAATCAAGATCGCGCCAACGGGTCTGACGCAGCAACTGCTCTAAAGCAGAAGTCACCATTGGGCCACGCCATACCATCGGTGCGTCAGCATCAATCAAGAAACCAATCGAACTCGCTTGTAACCCATGTCCTTCCATCGGTTCCATAGTGTTCTCTTCAATCGATTCAGGTCTGCCAGTAATACCTAACATCATCGGTTGACTGGGCCCGTAGATGTCTGCATCCAAAATACCAACTTGCGCACCTTCAGCTGCAAGAGCTAAGGCCAAATTCACGGCAGTAGTTGACTTACCAACCCCACCCTTACCACTCGCCACAGCGATGATATTTTTGACGTTGGGTAGAAGTTTTACACCGCGTTGTACTGCATGAGCAACAATTTGACTACTCACATTCACACTGACATTTTTTACACCCGGCAGCTCTCGCAATACGTTAATCATTGATTTGCGAATAATCTCAAATTGACTCTTGGCTGGATAAGCCAAAACGATATCCAAAGAAATATCGCCATCCTCAACACGTAAATTTTTAACGTTTTTAGCCGTTACATAATCGATCTGCGTATTGGGATCAACTAAGTTTTTTAACGCCGCTTGAACTGCCTCAATAGTAACTGCCACAACTTTCTCCTAAGAAACTACTCCCTAAATTGGGGTACATAAAGTAATTTTTTATATTTATTGCATATATTTAATTAGTGGGTAGATTAACCGCACAAAGGAAAATTTGCTTATAGGGGATTAAGCAGCCCTTAAATTCTGGGTTTCAAATTAAAACTGGAAATCCTGCATCTGTTATGAGCTGGCTGGCCTGTGCTTTTGAGAGTGAAGTTTCTAGACTCACTATCTGGGTAGCTAAATCGGCTTGGACCTTGGCTTGGGGATCCTGGGATTGAATTGCCCTAGTTACGGCATTAATGCAGCCCCCACAAGTCATCCCAGTCACCTTTAGACTTAACATCGCCCCCCCCCTATATTGATATTGCTTGGTATGCAGTAGATTATCTTCTATATGAGCATGCCAAAAGATACGAATTCCGAACTATTTACTCTGGATATCGGTGGAATGACCTGCGCCTCCTGCTTAGGTCGGGTCGAGAAAGCACTTTATAAGGTGCCCGGGATTGAAGCTGCCACAGTTAATTTGGCGACTGAACAAGCCAGAATTCGTCTAAAAGCAGGAGCCAAGACACGGATTGAAGATTTGATCGCGGTGGTGCAAAAAACGGGGTATCAAGCCAAATTAAGTAATCCCCATAGCGTCCCAGCCATCTCCTCGAATAAAAGTTTTTGGGGTTCCGATGGTTTAGGTCGTGTTTTGTTAGGTTTTGCTTTATCTGCCCCGCTCTTTTTGCCGATGTTCTTGATGCCCTTTGGAGTTCATTGGGCGCTTTCACCAAAATGGCAATTGTTACTAGCAACTCCTGTGCAATTCTTTTTGGGATGGCGTTTTTATAGAGCAGGTTTTAAATCCTTAATGTCAGGTGTTGGCAATATGGATCTATTGGTGGCACTCGGGACTAGTGCAGCCTACGGTCTGAGTATTTATCAAATGCTGAGTTCTTCGCATGAGCATCACGAACTCTATTTTGAAGGCTCTGCTGTCATCATTTGTATGGTGCTATTGGGAAAATGGCTTGAGGCCAGAGCAAAACAGCAAACCAGTGAAGCCATTCGAGCGCTTCAAAAACTATGGCCAGAACATGCCAAAGTTCTAGACTCTCAGATCATGATCGCTGAGGGCTCTCTCCTTGATCAATATCGTGATCTTCCACTAGAGCAAGTATTCCCAAAAGATCGTGTGTTGGTTTTACCTGGCGAGCGCATTCCGGTTGACGGTCTGATTCTGCTTGGCAAAAGCCATGTAGATGAATCCCTGCTTACTGGAGAGAGTGAGCCCGTAAAGAAGCAGGTTAACGATCTAGTGATTGGTGGAGCTCTAAATGGCGAAGGTGTTTTGGTAGTCCAAGCGCAAGCAGTGGGGATTGAAAGTGTTCTCTCAAAAATCATCTCATTAGTAGAAGATGCG
>JBILYO010000160.1:0-4997 GCA_044377685.1 Polynucleobacter sp.
CCTCGCCCTCAGAATGGTGATGGCCTTTCCGATATTTTGGGGAATATATTGGTGGCACTCACGCACAAGACCCATGAATCCTTTGATCTGGCCGGATAGACTGAAGTTGATTAGTCTTGGATTTTTAGGCTACTTCCTTTCTAGTTATATCAATTTTTTAGGACTGCAATATATTTCCGTAGGCCTGGAGAGAATGATTCTTTATCTCACGCCGACCATTGTGCTGCTCATCTCCTATTTTGTTTTACAAAAATCAATTTCACGTTTGCAGTGGTACGCTTTAGTTGTTGGTTATCTCGGCGTGACCGTTGTTTTTATTCAAGATGCTAGCTCGACTGGCATCAGCGCATGGCTCGGAATGCTTCTCGTGTTCTTAAGTGCGTGCCTCTATGCTATTTATATGATTGGTGCAGGAGAGATGGTGAAACGCATTGGTAGCGTACGCCTAGTAGTTTATGCAAGCTCAGCCTCAACCGTATTCAGTCTGATACAGTCATTAATGCATAACCCGACCGCCTTATTTGAGCAGACTCCACAAATCTATTGGCTTAGCTTAATCAATGCCAGCGTATGTACAGCGATCCCCATGCTCATGATTATGGTTGCCATTAATCGAATTGGATCACCCTTAGTTGCGCAGGCTGGAATGCTTGGCCCTGTCTCTACTATTTTTATGGGCTATGCTTTTTTATCCGAGCCAATTACGTGGATGCAAATTAGTGGCATGACTTTAGTCATTGTAGCTATGTGGCTTTTAGTTCGTAATGATCCTAATAATAAAAAATCTCAGGATTCAAAAAAATCTAATGCCCATGATGATGTAGAGCCTATCAATTAAGAAATAAAAGGCCATCAAATGATGGCCTTTTAATCTTCAATCGACTACTTAAGCTGGCTGTGCTTCAGCTTCAGTAATTTTTTCTATCGCTTTGGCTAATTGCCCTACTGTACGATCAACATTGGCTAATTTTTCCAAGCCAAATAGACCAATACGGAAAGTACGGAAATCTGGCCTTTCATCGCACTGTAACGGTACACCAGCAGCAGTTTGTAAACCGAGAGCAATAAACTTTTTACCGGACTGAATATCGGGATCCTTGGTGTAGCTAACAACAACGCCAGATGCTTGAAAGCCTTTTGCAGAAACAGAATCATATCCCTTTGATACTAATAACTCACGAACTTTGGAGCCTAACTCAATTTGCTTTTGTTTTAGCGCAGCAAATCCAAGTGCTTGTGTTTCTTTCATCACATTACGCAGAATTTTCAGGGCGTCGGTAGGCATAGTAGTGTGATACACATGACCACCCTTCTCATAAGCCTCCATAATTTGTAACCATTTCTTGAGGTCCATCGAGAAACTAGTGCTTTGAGTAGACTCAATCCGCTCACGAGCGCGATCACCCAAGGCAATCAATGCACAGCATGGAGAGCTACTCCAACCTTTTTGGGGGGCAGTAATGACAACATCGACATTACAGGCTTTCATATCCACCCACATAGCGCCAGATGCAATGCAATCTAAAACAAATAGACCATTAACAGATTGAACAGCCTCACCTACTGCCTTTAGATAATCATCTGGCAAAATAATTCCAGCAGAGGTTTCAACATGGGGAGCGAATACGACTGCAGGTTTTTCTTTCTTAATGAAAGCGACTACCTCTTCGATTGGCGCAGGAGCAAATACACCTTGCGTAGAATCCTCCAGCTGCCTACCTTTGATAACAGTAACGTCATTCGTAATATTGGCTAAATCAAAAATTTGTGTCCAGCGATAACTAAACCAACCATTACGCAAAACCAAACACTTTTGCTGATTTGCAAATTGACGTGCTACAGCCTCCATACCAAAAGTGCCACTTCCAGGGACGATTACCGCTGAGCTCGCGTTATAAGCATCTTTCAAGACGCCGGAAATATCCACCATTACCCGCTTAAATTCTTCAGACATATGATTCAAGGATCGATCGGTGTAAACGACTGAGAACTCCAACAATCCATCTGGATCAACGTTTGGTAGTAAGCCTGGCATAGTAATTTCCTAAGAATTTCTGAGATAAGTGCTAAATGATACCGATTTAAGGCTATTAATGGGGGTGGAATGCAAAAACTCAGGTGCTACCCCCTCTAGAAAGCTTGAAACTGAGAATGAAGGGTTTTAGCCTTACTAGTCAGTACCAAGCTGGAGATTACTTTTTTGCCGTTTTTCTATCGCATTTTTCAATAATGCTGCAGTGCGATAGATGCCGTGCGCAAATTTTCCATAAGGCATTGTCAAAAAGAAACTCATCACAAAACCGAGATGCACAGCTAACCAAATAGACATCCAAGAGGTATCACGATAAGCCAAGAGGCCAAGACCCGATGCACTGATTAACCAAAGCAATAATATAAATGCTCTATCCATGGGCTTTTGATTTACATCACCATGAGCGCTATCACGCTTGTAATTTAGATAAAGTAATCCTGCAGGTCCGATGAGAAGACCGATTCCGCCTACAGTTCCTAATATGACTGGCAGACTGTTCAGGGCATAAGGTGCTGACAAGCCTAAAACATAGTGATACAAGGTGGCAACACTAGTTGACGCAAAGCACAACATAAAACCATAAAAAGTGAAGTGGTGAAAACGTTTTCTCCACAAGGAGAAAGCATCATCTTCATTATTACAACCCTTACCATGACCCCCACCAAGATATTTCAAAGTTAAAGCATCATGGGTAGCTTCGGCTGCAGCAGCACCAGATATAGACCCCGGTGAAATCTGGCGCCAAAAACGAATAACACCAAGGCTTAGAGCAAAAATGGCAAATAAAAATATAGATCCAAACATCAAGACCAAAGTGTTATGAGAGAAAATCGCATAAAAGTTTCCGCCATTTGGGGCTATAAATAGAGTGCCATTCAGTACAAGCGTTACCAATAAAAAGACTATCAGAGAAATGGAGCTTGCCAAAGCCACCGTAATGCCATTCTTTTTATAGAGACTTCCTAAGGCATGGGGCCATGCAAAATCAATATAAGTTTCTTGACGGACCTTAGCCATTGCCAAAGGAACATTCACTGCAAAGTCATGTGGAGGCGCGTATTGACAAGCATGCAAACAGGCTCCGCAGTTATGACATAAGTTAGCAAGGTAATGTACGTCAGCAGCATTAAATTCAATTCGTCTTGTCATTGCCGGAAAGACAGCACAAAATCCTTCACAGTAACGGCAAGCATTACAAATCTGCATAACGCGAGCGACCTCTTGATCGGCTCTGGCATTACCTAAATCTGATGCCTCACGGATTAAAGAATTAAGCTGTTGCATCATTTAACTCCACTTTCAAGCCAACTGCTTTTGCAGCGCTTACTCCAGCAATTCTGCCAAACACCGTTCCAATAGTCATTCCAATGCCAGCGGTATAACCTTTACCTAATACATTGCCTGCCATCATTTCACCCGCAACGAATAAGTTTTCACTTGGTTTACCGTTGATATAGACAGTCGCATTTTGATCAGTCTTCAATCCTAGGTAAGTAAAAGTCACACCAGGTCTAACGGCATAAGCATAAAACGGAGCTACGTCAATTTTTCTTGCCCAATGAGTCTTAGGGGGGCTGAGATTTTCTGTATGGCAATCATCCAATGCAGTGTGGTCAAAGTTACCTTCTACGCACGCTGCGTTGTAATCTTGAATTGTCTTAACAAATGTGGCTTGATTGATGCCCAACTTATCCGCCAAAGCTTCTAGCGTATCTGCTTTCTCACCAGGAAAAACTGGTGGCATAAAGCGCCCAAGCGCTTTAGAGTCAATGATCGAGTAAGCGATTTGACCGGCTTGTTGTGCAACCAGTCGGCCCCATATGGCATAACGCTTAGGCCAAAAATCCTCACCCTCATCATAGAAACGCTCAGCGTTTTTATTAACCACCACACCTAAAGAAACACAGTCAATCCGAGTACAAATACCACCGTCGTATAGTGGGGCACGTGCATCAATCGCGACCATATGGGCTTGTGTCGGATCACCAATTGAATCTGCCCCTGCTTCAATCATGTGCTTGAGTAGGACGCCCATATTAAATTTGGTGCCTCGAATCAAGAAATTATCCGCCGGGTATTCGCCTAAGTCATTCTTTCCCCAGGCTTCTTTTAACCACTCGCGATTTGATTCAAAACCGCCTGCGGCCAGCACACAGGATTTCGCTTCGATTCGCTCATTGCCAACATAAGCGGCAACAAACTGACCATCTTCCATTTCAATTGAATCGACTAAGGAGTTATAGCGGATCGTAATTCCAAGCTTTTCAGCACTGCGATAGTACGCATTGACTAAAGCTTTTCCACCACCCATGAAAAAAGCATTAGTACGGGAAAGATGCAAAGTGCCTGATAGTGGTGCCTGAAAATGAACACCGTGTTTCATCATCCATGAGCGACAACTAGAAGATGAGCGGATCACCAGTCGGGCAAGTTCTTCATTAGTGAGTCCACCTGTTACTTTTAAAAGATCCTCCCAATACTCTTCCTCTGAATAAGTGCCTAATAAAACATCTTGAGGACCTTCGTGCATGGCACGTATATTGCGAGTGTGAGGGGAATTTCCACCCCGCCACTCTTTGGGAGCTGACTCTAATAACAAGACGCTAGCGCCTGCCTCTCGGGCCATCAGAGCAGCGCAAAGGGCAGCATTACCGCCTCCAATCACTAAGACATCAACCATAGACTCTAAAAAGCTTTAAAAACCAAAAGAACTAACTGTACTGTTTTTTTGAAATTCTTTCCTAGACCACAATGAAACTATCAAAGCTTGGGCATTCGACTTTTAGGAGAAGAAACCCAAATCCCGGCAACAATTAAGGCAAAGGCTACCGCATGAAATAAGCCGGGAGGCTCACCCAGAATAGCGGCAGAAAAAAGTGCGGTAAACAAAGGGATGAAGTTGGCAAAAAAAGCTGCTACTGTAGGCCCCGCTCTATTCACACCCTGTCCCCAACAACGATAAGCA
>JBILYO010000038.1:0-13856 GCA_044377685.1 Polynucleobacter sp.
GATGTAACGGCTGTAATTTCATTAGAAAGATTAAAACCATGAGATGCGATAAGCAATGTGTAACCAAACTTCGCAAGTTCGCTCTCCAGCCCCTGTATAGAGATTGCATATATCGCACTTTCTAAGGTTGGGACTACTGCACCAATTGTCTTAGTTCTGCGATTTGACAGCGCCTGTGCAACACCATCAGATACATAATTTAATTTTTTAGCTGTTTTTTGGACTAAAGTCCGTGACTTAGTGCTGACTCTACTAGGATTAGAGAGGGCTCTTGAAACAGTGGTTTTTGAAACGCCAGCAATCCTTGCGATATCTGTGAGTTTTACTGCCATTGCGCTAACCTTGGAAGACCTCTTCCGAAAGCTGTTTTATTCGCCACTGAACAGCTCGTCTATATTGATTAGTTCTGTCAAAAACTTCACCCTTCGCTGGAAATTTTCTAGCTAAACCAAGATCAATAACAGCCCTAGCAACAGCCTCTGATACATTTGAATATAGCGTATCAGAAAGTGTCGTTGGCAAGATGTTATCTAAAGCCAGTTGAGTGTCAGGTAGATCTGAAGCGATTGCTTGTGCCGCATGAAGACAAACAGCTTCAGTAACTTCAATGGCTGAAGTATCAAGTGCACCCCTCATCAGTCCTGGGAAGGCTAAAACATTATTACATTGATTGGGATAATCAAATCGCCCAGTTGCAATAATTGCAGCACCGCCAGCTCGCGCTTCCTCAGGCATGATTTCAGGGATAGGGTTGGCCATAGAAAAAATAATTGGATCTTTATTCATACTTTTTATATGATCTATCCCAACAATACCTCCCCTAGAAAGCCCAACAAAAATATCTGCCCCGCGCATAGCCTCCTTCAGTCCGCCGGAGCAATGTGACCGGTTTGTAATCTTAGCTAGCATATTTTGGTGCTCATTTTCATAATTGATCTGGTCTGTAAGCACACCACCAAGTCCCACAACCCGAATATCACCAAAACCAGAAGCTAATAGTAGGCGAGTTGTAGCTGTTCCTGCTGCACCATCGCCACAAACAACTATAGTTTGTTGATTAGCTTCTCTACCAAGTAATTTAAGTGCATTTTTTAAGCCTGCTACCACTACTGTTGCAGTTCCATACTGATCATCATGAATAATGGGAACCTGAAGTTCCTTAACGGCATGTTGCATGACACTGAAGCAATGGGGACTAGCAACATCCTCCAAATTAAATCCACCAAAGGTAGGCTCAAGTTGTTTTAAAACACCTAATAATTCATCGGAATTTTTCGTAGCTACGCAAATTGGAACGGCATCTATACCAACTAATAGCTTAAACATGGATGCCTTACCTTCCATCACAGGTAAAGCAGCACGTGGACCAACTGAACCAAAGCCGAGCACAGCAGTTCCGTCAGACACTACAGCAATTGAGTTATTTCTACCCGTAATTTCACCCAATGCATCATCGCGCTCAAGAATTTCTTTAACTAAATATCCAACACCAGGGGTATAGAGTGCAGCAACGTCCTGAAGATTCCTTGGAAAAACTTTAGGAAGAATTTCTAATTTTCCAGCACCAAAATATGAGCGCTCAAGAATTTTAAAAGCCGCTTCACGCTCCAGACTTATCCTATCCATAGATTAAATCCCTCTTTTGCTAAATCATTAAATTTTTTGTGCTTATAGGATCAAATAAATGAATTTGATCTATAGAAAATTGAATGCCTACGTTAGCACCTTGTTCACAAGCAATTTCAGACGGCATTTCCACTGAAAGACGGAAATTATCGCCGCCAGAAAAACTAAGATCTACTAATTTGTTAGCACCAAGTAGTTGTATCAAATCGATTTTAGCTTTTATTTCAGATTGTTCAATGTTCGATAGTTGAATATCCTGAGGACGAACTCCCAAAATACATTGCTGAGTACTCAGAAGGTGACTATATGCTTGAGGCAAATTACACAAAACTTTTTTTGAATCTGAAAAAATTATCTTTGAATTTCCTATTTCAAGATTTTTAATAAAATTCATTGGCGGACTACCAATAAACTCTGCAACAAATAAATTATTTGGTCGTCGATAAATATCCATAGGCGTACCAAACTGTTGAACTACTCCTGCATCAAATACTGCTATTCGATCGGACATCGACATAGCCTCAAGTTGGTCATGAGTCACATATATTGTGGTGACGCCTAAATCAAAATGAAATCTTTTTAATTCACTGCGCATTGAAGTTCTTAGCTTTGCGTCTAAATTACTAAGGGGTTCATCCATTAAGAATATATCGGGCTTTCTGACCATCGCTCGACCGAGCGCTACCCTTTGTCTCTGACCACCAGAAAGTGCTTTAGGCTTTCTATCTAATAACATTTCAATCTCAAGAACTTTAGCAACCTCCAAAACACGCTTCGCAATCTCAGTTTTTTTAATTCCTTGAAGCTTCAATGCATAACCTAAATTTCCAGCTACGTCTAAATGAGGGTATAGAGCATAACTTTGAAAAACCATAGCAATATTTCTTTCGCGTGGGGAAAGGCCAGTAATTGCTTTGTTGTTGAAGAAAATTTCTCCGCTAGTGGGGTCATCTAGCCCGGCAATTATTCTTAATAGAGTTGTTTTGCCACAGCCACTTGGGCCAACAAGGGTAATAAATTCTTTTTCAGGAAACTCCAAATTAATTCCCTTTAAGACATTCACCTTTCCAAACTGTTTTACTAGGTTCTCAATTTTTATCATAAATAGCTACCCTTTAACAGCGCCGGCTCCAAAGCCTGCAACCAAATGCCTTTGTAATAACATGAAAAAAACTGCCATTGGTAGTGTCATCAAAACAGCAGATGCCATCATTAACCCCCAATCGACATGAACCCCTTCAAAAAATAACATGACCCCAACTGTTAGGGGTAGATTTTCAATTGAGTTCATAAATACGCGAGCAAAAAGAAAATCGTTCCAAGATACTATGATTGAAAAAATTCCTGCAGCAATAATGCCTGGAAATGCCATCGGTAAAATGATAGTTATGAAGACACGAATGCGGCTTGCTCCATCAATCATGGCGGCCTCCTCCAACTCAATTGGTATTCCTCTGAAAAAAGCCCAAAGCAACCACATACAAAATGGTAGGGTTATTGATACATATCCCAAAACAAGACTCCATAGCGAATCAGTTAACCCCAATTCCACCATAACCATGAAGAGTGGAAATACCAAAATAATTGAGGGCACCATATATCCAAGAAGGCTTGCATAAGGCACGATTTTTCGCCCCCTATATTTAAAACGAGTAATACTATATGCAGCAAGAGTACTAATTGCCAAACTAATTAAGGTACTAAAAAAACTTACAATAAAACTATTTAAAAACCAACCAATAAAATACTGTGGGGGAGTCGAATTGGCCTTATAAGCAAGATCGGCAGAAAAATATTGTGCCTTACCAGTGATTAAATGTTGATAATTTTCAAGCGTTATATTTTTCGGAATAATAGTGGGCGGCATTGAGCTTAGTTCGCTCTTAGGCTTTAATGACGTACTAAGCGCCCAGATCAGTGGAAAGCATATTAATAAGCTAATTGCAGCCAAGATCAGAAAATGGCTAATGCTTGCAATCTTTGATGTCCTATTAAAACGTTTTATCATTTACTCAATCCTCTTCAAACTTAAATAAATTTAAGTAGATTAAGCTGCCAATAAATAGAATAAACATCATGACAACCCCTGTGGCTGCACCCACACCCATTTTTAAGTTCGCTATGCTCTGTTCAAAAGAGTAAATTGCAAGGTTAAATGTGGAGGTTCCAGGTCCACCCCTTGTTAATAAATATATTTCTTCAAACTTATTAAATGTCCATATTGTTCTAAAGACTATAACGACTGCTAACACCTCAGCAAGTTGAGGTAACGTAATATCAAAAAAACGCCTTATCGGCCCTGCCCCGTCAATCTTTGCCGCATCGAAGAGCTCTAGAGGAATACTCTGCAGTCTTGCTAAAACACAGATGGTGACAAACGGAGTGTATTTCCAAACATTTAACATAATCGTGGACCACATTGCCATTCCTGGAGTCGATAACCAATACACATTCTCGGATATAACACCAATTTCTTTAAGTGAGTGATTAACAATACCTATTTCAGGATTTAGCATCCACTGCCAGCAAAGGGCAATCACAACCGTTGGGACGATATAGGGAAATAATAAAAGGCCACGAAAAAAAGAGATCCCACGAAGTGTGCGATGAAGGATGAGCCCAAGCCCAACACCAAAGATCGTCTGTAATAAGACTGAGAAAAAAGTCCAATAGATTGCATTATAGAAAGACGCCCAAAAAAGTCTATCCTGAAAAATAAATCCAAAATTTTCTAAACCAGCGAATCGATTTCCATCAGGCATTAAAGGATTAATGTAATAAAAAGACATCCTTACAGCCTCTGCAACCGGATAAAGCATAAAGATGCATCCAGCAAGGACAAACGGCAGAATAAATAAAACTCCGAGCCGATTGTCCTTAACGCGCCAATGTGTCACTAGAGATTACCAGTTACATTATTAATGCAATATGCTCTTTGCGAACAGCTTCGAGCTGCTTGTGACCCCACTTTACAGCGTCCTCTGGTTTCCAGTTATCTATAACTACTTTCTGAACCGTCTCTGCAAGAATCGATCTTCCGTGCACAATACCGGCAAATGGATTAATACCTTTTAGAAGCTCATTAGCTGTACTACTAGAATATTTTAGAGAATCCGCATAATAAGTCATTGATGTTTTTTTCTTTGCTTCAAAAATAGGATTCTTTGGAAATTCTGGATCGGTATAAACATCTTTATAAACCGGACCTACGTTTGGAACCAATGAATGGGCATAACGAATCTGCCACTTTTTACTATTCTGATAATACGTAAGTGCGTCTTTTACTTCTTGCACGTAAGGATTATTCAGCTTTGGAATACACCAACCCTGAAAATCATTCCAATTTGATCGATTGCCGGTCTTTGGATTTCTAGCATGATTAAAGGATTCAATGTTTTTAAAAACTTCCTTATTCTCTTCAAATGCCCTTCCATAAGGTCTACCCCAGTAAAAAGCCATTGCAGCTTTTCCGGTGACAATTGAATCAGTTACCTCAAGAAAGCCAGAACTTACAGCTGCTTTTGGCATGAACGGTTGAAGTTCTTTTATAAAAGTTAGAGCTTCTACTGTTGCAGGGCTGTCGAATATAACCTCATACTGATTAGCTTGATCGAACATTCGGCCACCAGCAGAATGCATCAGTGCCGCAAAGTGATAATCAGTACAAAGATTTCTACCTAATGCTAAAGAAATTCCTGCCATGTCCTTTTTCTTTTCAGAAATTGTTTTAGCTGCTTTTAACAGGTCATTCCAGTCCCATTTATCAGGATCACCTAATCCCAACTCATTAATAACGTCCATTCGAACGACCAATAAATGTGGTTGATGATGACCGGGCACCACATATTGCTTCCCCTTCCAGGCGCCCCAGTAATCCCACATTGCTCCATCAACTAGGCGACTCTTTCCAATTTTCTTAACAACATCATCTACCGGCTCTAATAACCCTTGAGCCATCAATTGCATGGCAATCGGAGACTCAACGCTGATGCAATTTGCAGGACGTTTAGCAGCCATATCAGTCATTAACTTTACATAAACGCTATCCCAACCTAGCGTTTCTATTTTGAATTGGAGTCCAGGGGCATTACTAGCAGCCCACTCATTCATTGCATCGGCAGCTACAGCCCCGTAAGGGCCTGGTTCACCCCACACTCTTACAATGCCAGTTTTATTTGATTTAGTTTGCGCTAGAGAAGTTAATGGAGATACGCCTAATGCCGCACCGGTTGACAAAACAGTTAAATCTTTAACAAACTCCCTGCGAGAATAAAAGCTTTTATTTTGGTTATTCTTCTTTTCCATGGAATATCTCCTTTAGTTAAAATGCAAACCTACATTTATTGCGCATAACGCCTACTACGAACATCGGCTGTAATTTGGTGGGCAAGCATACCCTCCGCCTCACAAATTCGAGACACAATCGGCGCTATGTTCAAACTCGCTTTTCGACTCATTTTTTGATAGGTGACTGTTTTCAAAAATTTACCAACCCATAATCCCCCTGTATAGCGAGCAGCCCCAGATGTTGGAAGTGTGTGATTGGTTCCAACGCCCTTATCTCCGTAGGCAACTGTAGTTTCCTCGCCAACAAAAAGACTTCCATAATTTTTTAAATTATCAAGATAGTAATCATTTCTTCTAGTCATAACCTCAAGGTGTTCTGGGGCATATTCATCACTCAATTTAACTGCTTCAGCATCTGTATCTACCACTACAACTTCACCATGATCTTTCCATGCCAGTGATGCAATTGCTGCTGTTGGTAGTGTCTGAAGTTGTATATCAACTTCCTTCAACACTTCATTAGCCAATTGCTCAGAGGTGGTTATAAACCATGCAGGGCTATCGGGACCATGCTCTGCTTGCCCAAGTAAATCCGTTGCAATAAGCGATGCATCTGCTGAATCATCAGCAATAATAAGAATCTCTGTAGGACCAGCAAGTAAATCAATGCCAACCGTTCCAAAAAGCTGTCTTTTTGCTTCTGCAACAAATTGATTTCCAGCCCCAGTAACCATGTCTACAGCTTTCATGCCAAGACAGCCATAAGCCATTGAGGCAAATGCCTGCACACCACCTAGATGATAGATTTCATCTGCACCAGCATTATTCAATGCGTATAAAGTATGCGGATACATGCCGTCACTATCTCTTGGGGGGGCGCACGCTGTGATATGACTTACTCCAGCTACCCGCGCTGTACTAACACTCATAATCGCAGACGAAATCAAAGGATATTTACCACCCGGAACATAACAACCCACTCTCGAGATTGGAATGTTTTTTTGACCCAAGATAACCCCTGGGGTAACCTCTGATTCAAAGCTATGAAGACTCTCAAGCTGACGCTTAGCAAATTCAATTACCTGCTTTTTGCAATATTCAAAATCTTGTTTAAAAGAGTCTGGCAAGAGACTGCCAACCTTCTTTATTTCATCTTGAGTTACCAGAAATGATCCTCTAGACCATTTATCTAAATTTTTTGCATACCCTGTGACAGCAGCATCTTTATTTATTCTTATTTCATCTAGCATGTCTCGCACAGTATTTTCAAGATTTCGACGATCCTGCGGAGTCTTTGGAACTACTTTCTTTAAGTAATTTCGCATTATTTAATCTTTCTTAAATAGAAAAGGTAATTGTTCTATTTTTTATAAAGTAGATGGCAACCGGTTTCCATATTGGCATAGTTTTCAATAAAAGCAAGCTGCGCTGCAATATCTGTGGCAATAACGTAGTTTGATAGCATCCTGGGATTAAATTGACAAAATATAGGCCAAAATCACATTACTTTAGGCGAGTAACCTACGAACAAACTGTGCAATGAACTAAAGCAGCAATACTGCCACTGTATCCGCTTGAGTTAGTTGAGATTTTTGGCCTGCCCAGCACGAATCTTCTGCCTGGCCCGCTCTGCCTTTAGAACTGCTTGCGCACGCTTGACCTGCGGTCAGTCAATTAGCCACACAACTCTTGCCTGATGAGTAGTAGCCACTGGGGCAGCTTCCGCCACCAGAAAAGAAAGCGTTACACGAGTTATCTGAGGATGCTACGCAGGCATTCCCTGAAGAATAATAGCCACTTGGGCATCCACCGCCGCCAGGGTTAGCAAACGCATATTTTGCCGATGAAGTTGGGGCACATGCAGCGCCAGACGAGTAGTAACCACTGGGACAACTGCCATTTCCAGAATTAGAAAAAGCTGACGCATGAGGAGCAGGATTCTTACAGGCTGCCTGAGCCATACAAGACAGACAAATTAACAAAACGGCCACTAGGAATTTTTGCATCTGATTCATGGGTTTCATTGCCCCTTCAATTGAAGATTGGCTCTAAATACTTTAACTGATATTAGATCTTCGCCAATTGTTTCTGCCCTGAAGCAATCTTCTGCCTAGCTCGCTCTGGCTTCTCTTCAGTACCCCAACTCCAATTTTGTCGGTTTACCCGACAAACTTACTGTTGACCCAGTTGCTCATAGTTGACCAGGATCTGCCACTCCAGGCCAGGCTGAACCAAACGCTAGACAAGCTCACGCATAATCAACTCACAATCGAGCCAATAGATAAGCCTGAAACAATATCAATACAAAAGGATTTGGCCTGCCCAGCACGATTCGAACGTGCGACCTACGCCTTAGAAGAATTCGTGGCTGTTCAAAAGTCTAATAATTTCAATAGCTTACAGCGTAAAAATGGCACTGTGTAATAAACTGTGCAATGCGGTTTGGGGTCTTTGGGTGACCTGCATTGGTTACTGTCGGTTAAGCCGACAGTTTGGAATCCTAACCAATCGGACTAGCAGAGACAAGGAATCTTTCCAATGGAGTTTACCTAGTCAATATCTCTATGCATAAATTATTAATTATCTAAGCTAGGCTATGTTACTTAAAAAGTATGTTGTTAATCTAATAAAGATATAGATGCTACCTATTTCCATTCGCAATTTTTATTGCCTCAGGCATTCTGCGCAGAAATAACATTGCGCAAGTTCCTATTAAGGGGCCCGGTATTAATATTAGGAATACCCATTGCCAACTATTGAGACTGGCTGCTGCAAGGGGTAAAAGCCAAATGGTTACAACTGTCAACATAAAACCAATTCCTAATTGCACAGTTAATGCAGTACCAACATACATGGGGTCACCAAGTTCTGTAACAATTGTCGAAAATTGAGCGGAATCAGCAACTACTGTGAAACCCCAAATAAGGCCTAAAGCAATTAACATCCACAAGGGGCCATCGTATACAAAACCTGCCATAAGAGCGCACGAGCCTGAGATACACATCATCAAACTGGTGGTAGCAGTTCTTCCCCATCGATCACCTAAAAACCCACCAACAATACAACCTAAGGCGCCTATACCAATTACCGCAAATGTAAAAAATGATGCTGCGCTTGGATTGTCAATATTTAGCTCAATAAAAGCCATTCGCGAAAATGTCAGAAACCATGCCCACATAGCATAGAGCTCCCACATATGGCCAAAGTAGCCAACGCTGGCTAAAAAGACCCCGCGGTTTTTAAAAACCTGCCCGATTCGCCCCAAATGAAATGGTGCACGTGGATATGGGAATGGGCCTTCATGTACAAATATTCCAATAATGAGGGCTCCCGATAAAGTCGCAATTGTTGTTGCAATAACAACCAATTCCCACCCAAGTCCACCAATTGCATTAATAAAGTGAGGTGCAGCCGAACCCAGCGTAATTGATCCTACCAGAGCGCCTAGGGCAAGTCCGCGACCTTTTCTAAACCATGTTGAAATTAATTTCAAAGACGGTGGGTATACCAAGGCAAGAAATACCCCAGTCATCAGACGAAGGGAAATGGCAAGGTATGCGCTTTCTACTAGCAACAACCCAAGATTAGCAGCTGCAGCCCCAATGGATCCATAAATCATGAGTTTCTTACTGGAAATAACATCGGAGAGGCTAAAGATGCTAGAGCCAATAGCGCCTATAACAAAACCAAGCTGAACCCCAATAGTTAACCATGCAGATAGAGTTGGCGTTAAATTCCAAATGGATTGCAACTGAGGAATAACAGCGGTTGCTGAAAACCAAGTGGTCATTGATAAAACGATGCAGATCGACAAAATGAATAATGCGCGAAAGCGTCCAGCAGGCTGAGGATCCATGAGCAACTGAGCATTCATAGATTCCTTAGCCTTTATTTTGAAAGAATCGTTTTATCTAGGTCTTAGGAAAGCTAGATTGTGATACCCAATATATCAGACTATAAAAAATATCTTTTTTTATATTTTTAAATGCTCATCAAATAATTTATGAGTTAGATGGGCTTGCGGATGATTCTTTTTTTCTACAAAAACAACCTCTCGATTTAATCCTGATATTGAAATAAATTGCAAATGAGGATCGCGCATACTATCGCTATTGGGCCGGATTGGCAGTATCGACACGCCAATTCCGTGCTTGATTAACGAAATAATCGCATCTTGTGAATCTAACTCCATTGCCACATGCGCTTTAATACTTAATTTTTGTAAAAATCCCTCAATCTTTTGACCAACCCAAGTACTTCGATCAAATGTAATATATGGTTGGTTTTCTAGAACTTTTGCTAATTGCGTATATGGCGTATTTTTTGCCATGATCAATAAAAAAGGGTCTGTGTATAGAGGACGAATTATTAAATCTGTTGTTATTGATATAGGTGGCTTTGTAATAATTGCTGCATCTAATACGCCGTCCCCTACCTGACTAAATAGCGAGGGTGAAATTCCAGCCATGATTCGAATATCTAACTCAGGTGACTCAAGTTTTATCTTTTGTAAAATTGGAGGCAATACATCAATTAGCGCACTATTAATAACCCCGATAGTAATTTTTCCAGAAGCTTTACTGGGTGAATTCAGGGCGAGTACCTCATCACGCAACTTCATAATTTGCTCGGCTAGTGGTAAAAGTCGATACCCCAAAGTCGTCAAGCCTATAGATTTATTGGTACGATGAAATAAAGAACCCCCCAGTTCCTCCTCCAATAGCTTGAGTTGAACGCTCACTGAGGCAGGTGATTGGTTAAGACTTTTCGCAGTTGCGGCAATAGTCCCTGTTTGACTAAACACTAAAAAAGTTCGTAATCTGCGCATACTCATGCTTTACTCTAGCACATTAGCATCGGATTATCCGATGCTAATGGTAAATTAATTTAGATTTACTAATTCATAAATTATCTCTAGGATCAAAGAAACGAATAAAGGGGTACTAATCATGAATCCATTAAATCAGCTGATAAAAACCGCATTAGCCTTAATTTTTGTAATTTCCTCAGCGACCGTTTTAGCATGGCCTACACAACCAATCACGATAATTGTAGGATTTGCACCAGGCGGTAACACTGACATCATTGCTCGACAACTGGCGCCGATTTTAAGTAGCAAATTAGGACAACCAGTAATTGTTGAAAACAAGCCTGGGGCTGGAAGTATGATCGGTACGCAATTTGTTGCGCGCTCTAAGGATGGTCATACCTTTTTAATGGGCACATTTGCTAATGTTTTAGGAGAGTTTTTTTATCGTAATAAGATTGTTGATCTTCAAGGAGAATTAACTCCAATTACACAAGTATTAACAATTGCAAATTACGTTGCAACGGCACCAAACTCAAAAATAAATTCAATGGCTGACTTGATCAACCAAGTTAAGCTTAAGCCTGATAATTTATCGTGTGCATCCAGTGGAGTTGGCACAAGTGGACATTTAGCTTGTGCAATGCTGGCACAATCGATCGGTACCAAGGTTAATATAATTCCTTATAAAGGCGGTTCACCAGCAATGATTGACGTTATGGCTGGGCATACGGATTTTTTAGCAATTAATGAAGCACTTCCATACATCCGTGATAAACGTTTAAAGGGATTAGCAATTACTTCTGAGAAGCGTTCATCTCTTGCACCAGAGCTGCCTCCGGTTGCCGATAGTATTCCTGGGTTTGACCTGGTTTCTTGGTATGGTGTTTTTGCTCCAATAGGCACGCCCTCAAACGTCATTGCTAAATTAAATACCGAAATCGTAGCAGCAATTAAAGAGCCCTCTGTAAGGGATCGAATTGCTTCACTTGGTGCCACGCCAGTGGGAAACACCCCTAAGGAATTTGCAATGATTATAAATAATGACTTAACAAAATACGAAAAAATAATCAAAGCTCTAAACATTACACTTGATTGATTTACAAATCCTACGGGCTTTTAGACCATAATTTAGTGTACAAACTAATTTTTTTATTACCAAACTTGAAAGGCTAATGTGAAGGTTACCGCGGTCGAAACGATTGAATGTGATGCAGGTTGGCGCAATTATTACTTTGTTAAATTAAGCACCGATACAGATGTGATTGGCTGGAGTGAATATGATGAGGGATTTGGCTCACCTGGTGTAGGTGCCATTATCGAGAAGCTCAAAAATAGACTAATCGGTCTGTCAGTAAATGATCATGAACAGTTTGTTCAGTTAGCTAATTGCTTGACACGTCCTGCTATGGGAGGGGTAATTGGTCAAGCAATTGGGGCTCTGGAAAACGCTCTAATTGACGCTAAAGCCAAGGGGCTTAATGTGCCCTGCTATGAGCTTTTTGGCGGTAAGATGCGTGACCACATCCCAGTCTATTGGTCTCATTGCCCAACCTGGCGAATAAATCATCCCCAGTTTTACGGAAATCCCGTGACGGACCTTGCAGGTGTAAAAAAAACAGCAGTCGAGGTAAGAGAGCGTGGCTTTAAAGCCTTAAAAACAAATATATTTATTCATGAAGATGGGCCGCTGTTTGCTTGGCGTCCTGGTTTTGCAGTTCCTTTTCAGCCAGATCTTCCGGTTAGCCCAAAATTAATACGTAATATCTGTGAGCATTTAGAGGCCTTACGATCTGGTGGTGGCCCTGATATGGGTATTTTAATTGACATGAACTTTAACGCGAAACCCGAGGGCTTATTAAAGCTCTTACGCGCTATCGATGATTTCAATTTATTTTGGGTGGAAATAGATATCTACAATCCAAAAGCGCTAGCGTATGTTCGTCAACATAGTAAGAGCCCTATAAGTTCATGCGAAACACTAATGGGAGTTCGCGAGTTCCTTCCCTACTTTGAACACCAATCAATGGATATTGCAATCATTGACGGGGTCTGGAATGGCATGTGGCAAGCCCTAAAAATTGCCGCACTAGCAGATGCGCATGATATCAATGTGGCCCCACATAATTTTTACGGCGATTTGTGTACCATGATGAATATACATTTTGCAGCGGCTGTCCCTAATCTACACATCATGGAAGTTGATGTCGATCGCATTCATTGGGAAACAGAGCTATTTACCCACGCGCCAGAATTTAAAGATGGGCAATTAGTAGTTCCAGATCGACCAGGCTGGGGAACAGACCCAATTGAGTCAGAACTTCGAGCTCGGCCCCCTAAGATCATGGGTGGTCTACTGCAATATAAGCGCTCTTAGCTTATGTTTAGGGTAATAAAATTTACCCTAAAACTAATTAATAATTAATAAAACCAGCTAATTGGTACTGGTTTTTTTATTTATTTTATTGGCTAATCAAATGAAAATTGTCATACCAGAAAAAATCTTGCCAGAATCCTTAGATCAACTTCGCGTCAATAACCATGAAATTATTTATGATCCGCAGCTAGTAAATGATCAAAAGGGGCTCCTTGCAGTTGCCCATGATGCTGATGCAATTATTGTCCGTCGGCTGACCCAAGTAAAAGGTAAGCTTCTTGATTCTATGGTTAATTGCAAAGCTGTTGGGAGACTCGGAGTAGGCCTAGATAATATTGACGTTTTAACCTGCCATGCACGCGGCATTGAAGTCATTCCAGCAATTGGTGCAAATGCGCGTAGCGTTGCCGAGTACGTTATCGCTACTTCGATGATGCTAATGCGTACAGCTTATCTTTCAACACATGAGGTCATTAATGGGCAATGGCCTAAAGAAAGAATCGATCAAGGTAAAGAAGTTTTAGGTAGTGTTCTTGGAATAGTTGGGTTCGGATCAATTGGCCAAATTACAGCGGATCTCGCTTTAAAGATGGGATTTCGTGTTGTTGCTAATACATATAGAAAATCATCGAGTGATCAACCAATAATAGACGGAGTGACTTACGCCACACTAGAGGAGCTCATAACCATCAGCGATGTTGTGTCATTGCACCTCCCCTACACGACTGAATCTAAAAATCTATTTAATAAAAGTACCAT
>JBILYO010000161.1:0-4948 GCA_044377685.1 Polynucleobacter sp.
CTTTGGCGCCACACTTTACCAACTCATCTGCAACCGCCTGTCCAATGCCACGGGAAGCGCCGGTAACCAATGCAATTTGTCCGCTTAAGTCGAGATTCATATTTATCTTTCGCTATTTTCTCTATTGCTATTCTTTATTTCACGCTAGCTAAGGCTTCATTTAGGCTAGCTTCGTCAAACACGGGCACGCCAGAAACTTGATCGTTAATACGTTTAGTAAGACCCGCTAAAACTTTGCCAGGTCCACACTCTACTACTTGAGTAACACCCTGTTGTGCCATCGCTTGAATCGTTTCTTGCCAGCGCACAGGCTTAGCAGCTTGACGCACTAAAGCATCTTTGATCGCAACTGGATCATTCAAGATTTGAACGTCGACGTTATTAATCACAGGAATCGTGGGTTCATTAAATTCAATGTTTACCAAATATGTCTTGAGCTTCTCAGATGCAGGCTGCAATAAAGAGGAATGAAATGGCGCAGATACCGGCAATGGTAGAGCTCGTTTTGCACCAGCTGCTTTCAGTAACTCGCATGCTTTAGTGACCGCATCACTGGCACCAGCAATGACAACTTGACCTGGTGCATTAAAGTTGACTGCCTCAACGATGCTACCGGATTCAACACTTGCATCAGCGCATACCTTGATCACAGTTGCGTCGTCTAAACCCAAAATCGCGGCCATGCCGCCCGTACCCACCGGTACTGCACTTTGCATTGCCTGCGCACGAAAACGTACCAAGGGAACTGCATCTTTGAAAGAAATCACACCTGCCGCAACAAGTGCTGAGTACTCACCAAGGCTATGACCAGCCATCACTTTTGGTACAGCACCCCCAGCAGCAATCCAAGCACGGTAAAAAGCAACACCTGCAGTGAGCATTACTGGTTGCGTATTCGTCGTTAATGACAAGGCCTCCGAAGGCCCCTCTGCAATTAATTTGGCAACATCTTCACCTAAAGCATCAGAAGCTTCTTGCATGGTTGCCCGGACTTCCGGACGCTGGGCAACGCTATTGAGCATCCCCACAGATTGAGAGCCTTGGCCAGGAAATACAAAAGCGAATGTCATTTGATTATTTTCGATAGTTAAAAATTAGTACTTTAGCGCTACCGCACCCCAAGCAAAACCACCCCCAACACCTTCTAACAAAAGATATTGGCCGCGTTTAATTTGACCAGAGCGCACGCCAGAATCTAAAGCAAGTGGAATAGAGGCGGCAGATGTATTACCATGCTCATGCACAGTCACAATCACCTTATCCATCGACATACCCATCTTCTTAGCGGTACCTTCCATAATACGAATATTGGCCTGATGTGGAACTAACCAATCAATTTGCTCCGGCTTCAGATTAGCCTTTTCTAAGGCTTCGTATGCAACTTGCTCTAGTACTTTAACGGCCAATTTAAAAACTGCTTGGCCATCCATCGTCATAAATGGTGAACCATGCACTTCACCGTTACCAGCTCGGCCAGGCACACATAAGATATCGCGCTGACTTCCATCGGCATGCAAAGCTGTAGACAATATGCCAGCCTCTTTTGAAGCCTCTAACACAACTGCTCCTGCGCCATCACCAAATAAGACGCAAGTACCACGATCCTGAAAGTCTAGAATGCGTGAAAAAGTTTCAGCACCAATGACTAGAACTTTTTTATAGGTGCCGCAACGAATAAATGCGTCAGCTGTTGCGAGTGCATAGGTAAAGCCTGCGCAAACCGCCTGAATATCAAAGGCAGCACAAGCAGTATGAGCACCCAATTTATCTTGAACGACACAGGCTGTGCTGGGAAATCCACCTAAATGATCTGGTGTAGAGGTTGCCAAAATAATGAGGTCTAAATCTGATGAACTCAGACCCGCGCTAGACAGTGCGGCCTGTGCTGCCTTGACAGCAAGGTCACTAGTGAGTTCATTTTCAGCGGCAAAATGTCTTGCAGAAATACCACTCCTAGTAGTAATCCACTCGTCACTAGTCTCCAAGCCATTTTTAGCGAGGCGCTCAACTAGATCTTGGTTGCTTAAGCGCAGCTCTGGAAGATAACTTCCTGTGCCAGCAACTCTTGCATAAATACTCATTCTTTCGTCTCCGCCATAAAGGCTTCCGCAATGCGCTCAACCATCCGATTTTTAGCAGCTTCATAAGCGCGATCTAAGGCAAAACCAAATGCAAATCGATCCGCAGAACCATGGCTTTTAATCACACAACCGCGCAAACCTAACAATACAGCACCGTTGTAGCGTCTATGATCCACCCGCTTACGCACTCTTAATAAAGGCACCATCGCACCAATAGCCATGAGTTTGGTGAACCAAGAGCGATTAAATTCTTCCCGAATCATACCGCTCATCATTTTTGCTAAACCTTCACTGGCCTTCAAAACAACGTTGCCCACAAAACCATCGCACACCACAATATCAGTTGTGCCTTTAAAAATATCATTACCCTCTACGTTGCCGTAAAAGTTCAGCTTAGATTCCCGCAACAGCTCACTAGTTTGCTTTACTACATCATTACCCTTAATCACTTCTTCGCCAATATTCAGCAGACCGATTGTAGGATTTTGCGTGCCATCAACGACCTGCACCATCACATTGGCCATTTGCGCAAACTGAAATAAATGCATCGGTTCGCAGTCAGCATTAGCGCCCAAATCCAACATCGTTGTGCCGCGGCCTTTTTCGTTTGGAATAGCTGTTGCAATCGCTGGGCGATCTACACCTTCTAGCGTCTTCAGGATATAACGAGAAATTGCCATCAAAGCACCGGTGTTACCAGAAGAGATAACCGCATCAGCCAAACCCTCTTTCACTTGCTCGATAGCAATGCGCATCGATGAATCTTTTTTGCGTCGCAAGGCAACCTCAATGGGATCATCCATTAAAACGATTTCGCTTGCAGAGATAATTTGAATGCGCTCGAGGGGCGCTTTAGAGAATTTATTTAAAACTTGCTCAATTGCCTTGGTGTCACCTACCAATGCAATATTGACATCGGCATGCTTTTCCAAGAAATCGCAAGCGGCTGGAACCGTAACGACGACTCCATGATCTCCGCCCATGGCATCAATAGCTAGAGTAACGCTCATAAACTCATTGAATGCTGCAAGTGATTTGTCTAAGAAAAAAGCGGCTTTTAATGGAGCCGCTTCAATCTGATTGAACTATAAATTAGTCGTTTTTGGTTTTAACGACTTTACGACCACGATAGTAGCCGTTTGGTGAAATGTGGTGGCGTAAATGAGCCTCACCAGTTGTAGCTTCAACAGCTGTAGCAGGTGCGGTCAGAAAGTCGTGAGCACGATGCATGCCACGTTTGGAAGGTGATTTTTTATTTTGTTGAACGGCCATATTGAACTCCTAAGCAAGGCGACATTCTAGCACGAAAAAAGGTTCTAAATGCTTGATTTATCGATAAACTATATTCAAAACAAGATCCGAAATGAAGCTTAGATTTTTAGTTTTTCTTCATATTTTTCAATATGTTAAAGGGATTTTCAGGCTTTTCTGATAAGCCCTCTTCCGCATCACCCCCAAAACTAGAGGCATGGGGCTCACAAAACCCCTCCGGATGCTTTGGAATTAACGGTAGGGACAATAAAACCTCATCCTCGATTGTTTCTAGGAGGTTGAAATGCTGGCTGGCTACCAAAGCCTCCCTCTCCTCATCCTCAACCGGATAGTCATCCGCATCTTGTTCGGTTGCCAACAGCAAAAAGCGACGTTTTTCGTCTAAATCTACGGCACAGTCCTGTGAACACCGTTGGCAAATCAAGTGAATACGGCCTTTTAAGCCAAAATCCAGTATTTGTAGGGGCTCACTTGCTGGAGAGTCTTCAAAATGGGTCTGAATTGCCCAATGAAATCCATCTCCCTTTAAAACCACTGAAGCCTCTTTAGTAAGCCTTGGTAAGTCAGTAATACTCAAAAAACCAGTACCTTGATAAGTCTGGGGCGCACAAAAATCGACCTTTTTTAAGGCACTTGGCTCTGCCAATAACTGGACTTGAGGTAAAACTTGATTACGATTCATGACATCAGTCTAAATCAAGCCCACTTTGAAAGCACCTGCAGCAATGAGTATTTCAACAAATCCACCACTTATCTTGGCATCAAGCTCGATCTACCGCCGAGAACTTTTAGAGCGCTTGCGTATTCCATTCAAGATTATTTCGCCTCAGGTTGACGAAGTGCCTCTTGCCGCCGAAAGCACCTTGAACTTAGCACTTCGATTGGCTCACGCTAAAGCAGCTGCGATCGCTAAACAGCACCCCAATGCTTGGATCATTGGCTCAGACCAAGTGGCTGATCTGTGTGGCGCTGCTATCGGCAAGCCTGGAAATTTTGAAAGGGCCTTGGCACAATTACAACTGATGCGCGGACAAACAGTGACATTTTATACGGCACTTTGCCTAATGAATGGAGATACAGAAAGCACTATTTGCGTCCCCACTGAAGTAGTCTTTCGAAATCTCTCAGATGAAATTTTGGAATCCTATTTGCGTGCTGAGGAACCATATGATTGTGCAGGCAGCGCCAAGTCTGAAGGCTTAGGCATCAGCCTGATTGAGTCAATCAAGAGCGATGACCCAACGGCTCTCATTGGCTTACCGCTGATCGCATTAAGCGGTTTATTACGTGATGTTGGTTTTACGATTCCATCGAATAGTAGAAAATAATTCATGGCAAAGCTTGGCACTCTTTTTTTAATTCCTAACACTTTAGGGGATGATGCTCGCGTAGAACAACTGCCTTGGGTATTGCCACATGAAACGATTGTGCAGTCTGCCAAATTAAGACATTGGATTGTGGAAGATGCCAAAACAGCGCGCGCATTTTTAAAAGCGATTGATGCTGTCTCTCCATTAGTTTGTTCGATTCAAGAAATGCAAATGAGTGAATGGCGAGGGGTAGCACGCAATGCAAAGTATGGCGATACCGTAAAG
>JBILYO010000162.1:0-4912 GCA_044377685.1 Polynucleobacter sp.
GTACTACGCAAATTACTGGCCGACATGGACGATATCGAAGCAATGAACTTCATTGTTGATAAGCTCAAATCGACTAAAAACAACGGTGAATTCTTCGACTTAATGCGTCGCGGAGGCTAATTTAGGTGTACTAGGGGCGGTTTTAGGCCCTTTTTACTCCCCGAAGACGCGCTTTGTTGTTGATTTCATGGCATAATTTCGCCTTTACTGCTTTTAAAAACTTGGGCAAGTATTTAGGTTTAGTAACTTAAACGGCTCCCCGCTCATAGGACTCAAAATGAAACCTGGCATTCACCCCGAATATCGTGAAATCGTCTTTGTAGACGTTTCCAATAATTTCAGCTTTAAAACTCGCTCGACCATGAACACTAAAGAGAAGATCAAGTGGGAAGATGGTAATGAATATCCATTGGCCAAGATCGAGACTTCCTCTGAATCACACCCTTTTTACACTGGTACCCAAAAAATCATGGATACCGCTGGTCGTGTTGAGAAATTCCGTCAAAAATTCGGTACCAAAGCTGTTGCTAAATCTACCGGTGATGGCGTTGCTAAAACCGCTGAGAAAAAAGCGGCTGCTGCAGAAGCGAAGGCTGCTGAAAAGACATCTAAGAAGAAGGCTTAATACCCTTCAATTCGTAGGGTGTGGCTATAGCCCCCCTCTGCGAGATAATCAAGGCAGCGTTTGCTGCCTTTTTTATTTTTTGTTTTAGCTTTAGTTTGAGTTCTAGTTTTACCCTTAGTTTCACCTTTTATAAAGTACATGGTCAAACTCACTGCCGCCGCCACTAAATCCATTCCGCGCATTATTATTTTTGCGTTAACGTTGGTTTATGGTTTTTCGGGCTTGTTCTTTCGTGACCCCTGGAAGAATGAAGATGCGATTGGCTTTGGTGGTATGTGGACTTTATTTCGGGGTAATTCCATTGACTGGATTGTTCCCCACCTATCAGGCAGAGATATCTCACTGGGCGCCCCTTTACCTTATTGGATGGGTGCAAGCCTGATTGAACTCTTTGGGCCTTGGATTGGCGCTGCGAATGCTGCACGTTTATATTCTGCCATTTGTTTTTTTGCTGCTGCAATAGCCATTTGGTATGCAACCTATCTTCTAGGTCGTCGTCGTGAAGTTCAGCCAATCGCCTTAGCTGTTGGTGGTCAACCTGATCTGAAAAGCTATGGCATGACTTTAGCTGATGGCGCACTGTTAATTTTCTTAGCGTGTGTTGGTCTTGCGCAGCGTGCCCATGAAACTACGCCAATGATGGCGCAACTGATGGGTATCAGCATCATGCTGTATGGCACTGTCCGCGGCCTAGATAAGCCTTGGCAAGGCGGTCTTTGGACAGGTCTGGGGGTAACTATTCTTGCACTCTCAAGTAATCTAGCCTTAAGCTTGATTGTGATTACCTCAACCATCATTGCGGTCATTGCTAGTAATGCGCGATTGCGTTATCGCTGGACTATTACAAGTACTTTTTTTGGTATTGTTGGCGTTCTGATCTGGCCAGCGCTATGGTACATCTGCGATATCTCGCCAGAGTGGCGGCATATTGCGCAAGAAGGCTGGCGTAATGCGCCAGAGATGCGCTTACTCCCTGCTTTTGAATCCCTCGAATTTTTAAGTGTGAACTTTTGGGCATACGCATGGCCAGTTTGGCCACTAGCAATGATTTCCTTAGCTCACTGGGGTCGAACTAAGGAGGCTGGTGCTTGGCGTGCACCCCACCTATGCATTCCGCTCTGTCTATTTGTGGGCTGCTTCATTTACGTATTATTCCGCAGCCAAGCCAATGAGCATGACCTCATGATTTTGATTCCCAGTTTATCGATTATTGCGGCGTTTAGTCTGCCCATTTTGAGACGCAGTCTCATTAGCTTTATTGACTGGTTCGCGATGTTTAGCTTCACTGTGATCGCCTTAGCTATCTGGATTATTTGGATTGCTAAAGTCACAGGCTATCCAGAGCAAATTGCCAATAATGTAGCGCGTTACTTGCCCGGTTATGAAAGTCAATTTAACCCCTTATCTTTTATTGTTGCAGTTGTCATTACGGGTTTATGGTTGGCGATTGTGCGCTGGAGAACCTCCCGTGCACCAAAAGAAATCTGGCGCTGCTTGATCATTTCCGCATCAGGCACCACCTTGATGTGGGTTTTATTAATGACACTGTGGTTACCAACCATTAATTACGCTAAAACGTATCGTCATGTATCTGCTCGTTTAGTACAAGCCATGCCTAGTGATGGTTGCATTGATACGAGCAATTTGGGTTATGCCCAGCTTGCCTCTTTTAACTACTTTACGAAACTGAATTTACGTGATGATCCAAGTTGTCCTTGGCTTTTAACGCATAGTCAATCAGAGGCATCAGCATATGCCCGCCTTAATAATAAAAAACTCACTCTGTTGTGGGAAGATCGACGCGCCTCTGACCGTGATGAACGCTTACGTCTATACGAAGTTATTCCGGAATAAGACGTGCTGCATTTTAGATTATCGCGCCTGCGCGAGGATATTCCTGCTCTCCTTAAATTAGCAGGCCCCTTGCTGATCGGTCAATTGGCTGTGATTGCCTTTAGCGTATTAGATACTGCGATGACAGCACGCTATTCTACTGAGGATCTAGCAGCGCTTGCGATGGCATCTGCAATTTTTATCAGTATTTATGTTGGACTCACTGGCATTGTCTCTGCATTGACACCAATTGCTGGCCAGCTCTTTGGCGCTAAACGATTTGATGAGATTGGCGAAGAAGTTAGACAAGCGACTTGGCTAGCAATAGGGCTTGCCATATTAGGTTGCATAGTACTCATTAATGCAGATTATTTACTGACTATTTCACGTGTCAGTGTTGAAATCGAAGATAAGGCAAGGTTATATCTCAACATCCAAGCAATTGGTCTTCCAGCCAGCATGGGAATGCGCGTCCTTATGGCATTTCATAACGCAGTCTCTAGACCAGCAGTGATCACGGTGATACAACTGATTGGACTTGCGTTAAAGATACCATTAAACCTGCTTTTTATTTATGGGGGTCTTGGTATAGAAGGCATGGGAGGTCCAGGCTGTGCAGTAGCCACTGCTATCATCAGTTGGCTCTGGCTCACCATTACATTAAGCTTTGTTTTATTTGATCGCTTTTATCGCCCTTTTAAAATCTTCAGTCGTTTTAGCGCTCCAAATTGGCATCGTATCTGGACCTTACTGAAATTAGGCATCCCGATTGGCTTTAGTTACTTAATTGAGGTCACTTCATTTACCTTCATGTCTCTATTTATAGCTCGGCTTGGCATCACTGCTTTAGCGGGCCATCAAATAGCTGCCAATCTGGGCACAGTCATTTATATGGTCCCACTTTCTTTATCGATTGCTACCATGACTTTAATATCCCAATCGATTGGTGCTAATAAGCCTGAACGCGCTGAAGAAATTGGCTGGTCCTCGGTATTTTTTACTACCGGGCTTTGTATTGTGATTGGCATTAGCGTTTGGATTTTGCGTATACAACTACTTGAGCTCTATGACCCGCCGATGGAAGTGAAAATCTTTTTGCTTCCGCTCTTTTTATTCATTGCCTTTTATCAAATGTTCGATGCCTTGCAAGTAACAGCGGCATTTATTCTGCGCGCCTACCGGGTTACCTTCTGGCCCATGGTGATTTATGCAGGCTCTCTCTGGGGCGTTGGTTTGGGTGGCGGTTACCTATTGGGCTTTAATATATTGGGCAATACTCCAGAATTCCTGCAAGGTGCCAATGGTTTTTGGGCTGCCAATAGTATTAGCCTGGGGCTAGCTGCCTGCTTACTGCTCTATCTATTTAGAAAAACGGCGGCACGCTTTGAAAAAACGCATCCGCCAATTACAGTTTAGTGAAGTGCTGACTTAGCGAAAGCTTGGCACCTGATTGCCTTTAGCATACATACATTGTTGATAAGCAATGTTGTATTGAACTTGCGCTTGATTTTGTTTGCCAGAAGCATTCATAGAGCCCATTGCAGCACCACCTAATAAACCAACACCAGCACCTGTTCCAACGTTGGTATGACTACCACCTTGAATGACGGCGCCAGCCACTGCACCAAGAGCGGCTCCAATAGCGGCACTAGTTGCCGCTTCTTTGAGCGCAGCATCGCTAGTATCTTTTACAGAATTGGCTGCAAAGTTGCGGCACTGCTGATCTTCTTGCTGAAATATTTCAAATGGCTTACCTGCACGCGGCATAACAGCAACTGTTGGCCCTGTTGGCGCTGAAACACAAGCGCTGAGTATGGTTACCAAAGTAAAACTAAGAACTATCGCTGATGTAAAACGTTTCATTTCATACCTTTAAAAAATGGTGCACTCAAAAGAACTGAATGGGTATTTTAAATACCTTTAATTCTGAGGTCTTACTGGTGCAACGCCACTAGTCGGAGGGGTAGCAGCCTGTGTTTGCCAGCCTGTTGGACACTCTTGGACATAAGGAAAATATTTGGCACTGGCCTCGCAGTAATACCAAACTGCGGGTTGTGGCTGTGCAGCCAAGACCATCGGCTGCGGAGGAGAAATATAAGCCACTACTGGTGGCGCATAATAAACTGCTTGAGGAAAGCCATAATAGCCGGCACCAGCCCATTGACCTCGCCATCCACCACCATAGCCATATCCATAGCCACGACCCCAGCCAGGACCATATGCTGCTGGACGCCATCCACCACCATAGCCATAGCCACCTGCATATCCACCGCCAACGCTGACATTCCAAGCCACATTGCCAGCATTTGCTGCAACAGGGCTCAAACCAACTAAGCCAGCAAAGACGATGCTGAAAACAAGGTGTATTTGAATCTTTTTCATCATCGACCCCTCTGTTTGGTCTATTAAAACCGCTTACCACTTTGACTATGAGCCACTTTTATCATGCTTGTT
>JBILYO010000035.1:0-14372 GCA_044377685.1 Polynucleobacter sp.
TAAGGCTATTAGCTATCGCCCTGAGCGCATTGCAGAGCTTTATTACAACGCTGCAGTCGAAAAAAATGTCTTAGCTGGTTTGAACTTTCAGTACATCAGCAATCCTGCCTATAACTCTGCCCGCGGACCAGTCAGCATCCTTTCCTTTAGGGTCCATGCTGAGTTTTAAGTTGTTTGATGACTTGTAGTTTCATTATTATCTTTAGAATCAATGAGATAGGTATTGCCCATCATTCGACCTTTATCTTTTCTACCCTATAATTCTTAAAGCTCACCAAAGCTAGTAGTGAAATGATCTAAAACAGAATCAGGAGCTATAAAAACAGCTATTGATTGGTTTAGAGGACGTGCCTTAACTAGAGCAAGCAATAATTAATTAATTGAAAGTGTATTGAAGTTATGAGTAATCATCAGCCCCATATCTTGGTTTCGAATGATGATGGCTATCTCGCTCCAGGCCTTTTGGCTTTAGTCGAGGCAGTTCGTCCTTTGGGACGCATCACTGTGATTGCTCCTGAGCAAAATCATAGTGGAGCCTCTAATTCATTAACACTGTCTAGGCCTTTATCGATTCACCGAGTTGCTGGCAGTGAGCGTGATGGCTTCTTTTTTATCAATGGCACCCCAACGGATTGCGTGCACGTAGCGATGACCGGCTTCTTGGAACAAAAGCCTGACTTGGTTATCTCAGGCATCAATCAAGGTGAGAATATGGGTGAGGATGTTTTATATTCCGGTACTGTAGCCGCCGCCGTAGAAGGTGTGATGTTTGGTGTACCCGGAATTGCATTTTCCCAAATTGACCGAGGCTGGAATCGAATTGAGGATGCTGCCAAAGCTGCGCATGATGTAGTGGCTCAAATGCTAGTTTCCAATTTAGCTAGCCCACAATTAGCTCGTCAGGATGGCGCTGCTACATTACTCAATGTCAATATTCCCAATCGTCCTTATGCTGACCTCTATCGCTGGCGTGTAACGCGCCTAGGTAATCGCCACCATTCTCAACCAGTGGTCGTGCAAGATAGTCCACGAGGCGACAAGATCTATTGGATCGGTGCAGCAGGGCATGTCAAAGATAATTCTGAGGGAACTGACTTTCATGCGATTGATGAGGGCTGTATCTCCATTACGCCGATGCAATTAGACTTAACGCATCATGCTCGTTTAGCGGCGATGCGCTCTAATGGCTGGGATCGCGGTTGAAGGCTCCAACAGAACGTTTTGCTGCTTATCGACAAGCATTGGCAGCCAAAGTTCATGCAGGCGGTATCAAGCACGGTAAGACTTTAGAGGCGCTTGCGACAGTGCCACGGCATGCCTTTATGGATGCAGGATTGCATGCGCAAGCTTATGAAGACTCTGCACTTCCGATTGGCCATCAACAAACCATTTCTAAACCTTCGGTAGTGGCGCGGATGATTGAGTTACTCCATAAGCCCAGACATAAGTTGGGCAAGGTACTCGAAATCGGTACCGGGTGTGGATATCAGGCAGCGGTACTGAGCCTGTTAGCTGAAGAGGTGTATTCGATTGAGCGCATTCGTCCTTTACACGATATGGCCCGCGCAAAATTAAGACCATTTCGCATTAAAAATCTGCGCTTAATTTATGGCGATGGTATTTTGGGCTTGCCGCAAGCCGCTCCATTTGACGGCATTATTTTGGCAGCCGCGGGATTGGGCATTCCTGATGCCTTGCTCGATCAATTGGCTATTGGGGGTCGTTTAGTTGCTCCAGTGGCTAAAAATCAAAAAGAGCAGCAGCTTGTTCTAGTAGAGAGGATGAGTTCTCAGCGCTATCAAAGAACTGTACTAGACGAGGTCTTTTTTGTACCCTTACAATCAGGGGTAGTATGAAGATCCTATTTCCTCCAATGCCCCAGTCTTTACCTAAAGCTAGCTTTTTAGTGCTGATAGGCGCTGCTGTGGCTCTAACCGTTGGGTGCGCTACGCCGCGTACTAAGCCTGCTAGTGTTACGGATCGTAGTGCTGGCGCTACTTCTGCTAGCACCAGCACCAGCGTATCCGAACCAACACCTCCGGGCTACTATCGCGTTAAACGGGGCGATACTTTAGCGCGCATTGCCTTGGATCATGGTCAGGCACCACGTGATGTCGCCTCTTGGAATAGTGCAGCTAATCCCGGTTTCAATCCTAATATTATTGAGATCGGTGATCTGATCTTGATTAAGCCACCAGCGGGCGCTAAATCCAGTAAGCCGATGGAAGTGAAAGTGATTCCTGCGGACAAGCCAGATACAGCCAAAGTAGACATTAGCAAACCACCAGTCACCAAAGCAGAGGTAGTAGCAGAGCCTGGCATACGCTTATCTTGGCCGGCTAAGGGAAAAGTGATTGAGGAGTTCACTGACAAAAACAAAGGAATTGATATTGCCGGTAAAGTCGGTGAAACCGTGCAAGCAGCCTCTGATGGCAATGTGGTTTATGCAGGTAATAGCCTAAGAGGTTATGGCAATTTAATCATTATTAAACATGACACCACCTATCTCACAGCCTATGCACATAACAGTAAGCTTCTGGTGAAAGAGGGTGATAATGTTCGCAAGGGCCAGAAGATTGCCGAAATGGGTGATACCGATACCAATTCACCCAAATTACACTTTGAGTTACGTGTAAACGGTAAGCCAGTGAATCCAACACCTTACTTGCAGTAAGCAGCTATGGCCACTGTGCTTGTTTTTGACATTGAAACCATTCCAGATGTCGCTGGTCTTCGTCGGCTAGAAGATTATCCAGCTAGCATGAGCGATGCGCAGGTTGCTGCTACAGCAATGGCAGAGCGTGCTGCTAAAACCGGAAGTGAATTTTTACCACTCTTCTTACAAAAGATCATCGCTATTTCATGCGTTATTCGCAGAACAACCAAAGAGGGTACGCCTCAAATTAAAGTGGGTACCCTTGGGACGCCACAAGACGATGAAAAGATTTTGGTGCAAGCCTTTTTTGATTTGATCGAAAAATATACGCCCCAACTGGTTTCTTGGAATGGCAGTGGTTTTGATTTACCAGTGCTGCACTATCGCGCTTTAGTAAATCATATTCAGGCCCCACGTTATTGGGAGATGGGTGAGAGCCAAGAGGCTGATAGTCGTGACTTTAAGTGGAATAACTACATTAGTCGTTACCACATGCGCCATCTCGATGTAATGGATCTGTTGGCAAAATTTAATGGCAGGGCGAATGCACCGCTAGATGGTTTAGCAAAGCTCTGTGGCTTTCCGGGGAAGATGGGCATGGACGGCAGTCAAGTTTGGCCAGCTTATCAAGAAGGCAAAATTAATGACATTCGTGGTTATTGCGAAACTGATGTCGTCAATACCTATCTGATGTACTGCCGCTTTCAATTGCTGAGGGGTGGATTTTCATTAGATGAGTATCAAGAAGAAGTTGCTTTTGTAAAAGCCTATCTTGAAAAAGAAGCCAAAGAACCCAACGGTGGTCAATGGCAAGAATATCTTCAAGGATTCTCTACGGATGCGTAGAGGGCAGAAGCCAGTCAATATTGTGGTGACTGAGGCAGTAGAAATTGAATCATTAGACCTAGACGCACAAGGCATCGCTCGCTTAGCTCCTAATGAAGCAGAGGCGGCGCTGGGGCAAAGCGGAAAAGTGATTTTTATCCGAGGTGCTCTGCCTACAGAAAAAGTGACTTATGTCATCACTCAAGACAAAGCCCGTTTTAGTAAAGCGAAGGTTTTAGAGATTTTAAAGCCAGCCGTATTTAGGGCGGAACCCAAATGTCAGTTTTTTGGAATCTGTGGTGGCTGCACGATGCAGCACTTAGATATTCGTGCACAAATTGCAATGAAGCAACGTGTTTTAGAAGATGATTTAGAGCACATTGCTCAGTTAAAGCCACAAGAAGTTTTACGCCCTATGGGCGGGCCCGCTTGGGAATATCGTCAGCGTGCACGCTTAAGTGTGGTGAACCGCTCAATCAAAAAAGGTACTGTACTGATTGGCTTTCATGAAGGTAAGAGTGGCTATGTTGCTGATATGACGGCCTGTGAGATATTGCCAAAGCATGTCTCCGATCTGCTTCCTAAACTACGTCAGTTGGTAATGGGTCTTTCAATCGTGGATCGTATGCCGCAAATTGAAGTAGCAGTGGGTGAGCCAGAGGATCCTCTTTCAGATGACCCCAAAAAATCCAAGCCAGTCACTGCCTTGGTATTTCGAAATTTAATGCCCTTGACTCCTGTCGATGAGCAACTGTTGCGAAATTTTGCAGATCAATATCAGGTTTGGATTTGGTTGCAACCCAAGGGGATTGAAACGGTAGCGCCTTTTTATCCAGAGAACGGCAAGCTTTGCTATCGCCTGCCTGAGTTTGATATTGAGATGCCATTTAAGCCGGCTGACTTTACGCAAGTCAATCATCTAATGAATCGTGCGCTCGTGAGTAGGGCGATACGCTTGCTTGAGGTAAGTTCTGGCGATCGAGTGCTGGATCTCTTTTGTGGAATCGGAAATTTCACATTAGCACTTGCTAGAAAAGCAAGGCAAGTTTTGGGGATTGAGGGTTTAGCGAGCTTAACAACACGTGCGAAGGAAAATGCTCAACATAATGGGCTTGATAATCAAGCTAGCTTTATACAAAGCGATCTTTTTGAAGTAACAACCGAAATCATTACCTCTTGGGGAAAGGCAGAGCGCTGGTTGATGGACCCACCGCGTGAGGGCGCCATGCAAATTTGTCAGGCGCTAGCGGATTTACATTCCCAATCAAGCCCATTAATTCCCCAGCGCATTGTTTATGTATCGTGCAATCCTAAAACTTTAGCCAGAGACGCTGAGATCTTATGCCATCATGCAGGCTTCGTCCTGAGCAGTGCAGGCATCGTCAATATGTTTCCCCACACCTCCCACGTGGAGTCGATGGCTGTTTTTGACAGAATCAAGCCGTCAGTTCACTAGCATCACCCCTATATTCTGGATTGTGTGATAAAAAACAGTAGTAATCTCTTTTCACTTCACATAAAGGAATTTTATGAAATCAATCCTTGCCCTTGCTCTTGGCTTAGGGCTCAGCTTCCTTGTCAATGCCCAAGGTACTCCCACTCTGGCAAAGGTTTATAGCGGAATTACGACTGAAACTTCTATTAATGCCTCTAAAAAGAATCCTAAGACACAGAATCACAATGTCACGGCGACTCTGACGGTCATCAAACAAGATGGTCCGCATGTAGAGTTCATCTATCAGAATCCAAACTACAAAGCCTATGAAATCGGTACCATTTCTCCGGATGGGAAAAAGCTGCAGATTGCATACAAGGGCGGCTCAGGTGTCTATGATATTAGCGATAATAAGTTAGTTGGCTGTGGTGCAGGTCGAGTAAATGAAGGCCCATTTGCCCAATGGGTTAATACCTATTACGCATGGTGTGATGACTTCACTGCTAAATAAGTCTTAGAAGAGAAGGGAAAGAAAAAGGCGCCCATAGGCGCCTTTTAACTTTTGGTCTGAATTGCAAGGCTATGGCAGCATTACATTCCAAACATCAAATATTACTTACTCTTTATTGCCACCAAAAATACCTAATAGTGCGAGCAAATTGGTAAAGACGTTATACACATCTAAGTAGATCGCTAGGGTAGCCATCACGTAGTTTGTTTCGCCACCGTTAATGACGCGCTGTACGTCGACCAGGATGAACGCTGAGAAGATCGCGATCGCTAAAACCATCACAGTCAACATCAATGCAGGCAACTGCAACCAGATATTGGCCAAAGAGGCGACGATCAAGAGCAGTACTCCAACCATCAACCATTTGCCCATGCCGGAAAAGTCAGTTTTGCTCACTGTAGCAATCGTTGCCATGGTGGCAAAAATCGCTGCTGTGCCGCCGAATGAAAGCATCACGAGCGTTGCACCATTACTGTAACTATTGAGGGTGTAGCCAACCAAGCGGGAAAGCATGAGCCCCATGAAGAAGGTAAAGCCCAACAGGAGCAGGACACCTAAACCGGTATCCTTGTTTTTCTCGATAGCCCAAAAGAAGCCGAAGGCGATTGCCAAAAACACAATGAATCCCATGAATGGGCTTTGTGCCATAAAGTTAAAGCCCATTGCAATGCCAAGCCATGCTCCAATAACGGTTGGAACCATGGATAGCGCCAAGAGGGCGTAGGTGTTTCTGAGTACGCGGTTACGTACCTGGATACTGCTAATTGAGCCGGTTTGGCCAAAGCCGTAAGAGTTCAGATCACTCATATTGACTCCTTCTTTGTCGTTATTACAAGAGCCCATATAGGGCTGTTGACAGTAAGTATAGACAAAATGGGTGAATTTCAAGTGTCAAGTTAAAAAGATTACAAATCATAGGGTTATGCCCTGTAAATTCAATGGCTTAGCCCTACTTATATAGGGGTAAATACGGTCAGGCAAGGTATAATTCGGGGGCTCGTCGAAATAGGGTGGGGTTGTAGCCCATTTTCCCTCTCAATTGAGGCTTATTTCACAAAAATCTTTGAAATCACTATTGGAGTATTGAATGGCAATCGAACGCACCCTATCTATTATCAAACCTGATGCTGTCGCTAAAAACGTCATCGGCAAAATCTATGATCGTTTTGAATCTGCGGGTTTGAAGATTATCGCGTCCAGAATGGCGCATCTTTCCCAATCGGAAGCGGAGCAGTTCTATGGCGTTCATAAAGATCGTCCCTTCTTCAAAGATTTGGTGAGTTTTATGATTTCTGGCCCAGTCATGATTCAAGTATTACAAGGTGAAGGCGCAATTGCTAAAAACCGCGATTTGATGGGCGCGACCGATCCTAAGAAGGCAGACAAAGGCACTATCCGTGCTGACTTTGCTGACAGCATTGATGCAAACGCAGTTCATGGTTCTGATGCGCCTGAAACTGCTGCAGTGGAAGTCGCTTTTTTCTTCCCTGGCATGAATGTTTTCAATCGTTAATCAACACCTATTTATTCATAAGTAGGCGCATTGACCTCCCCGCGCGTAAATCTCTTAGATTTTGACGCTGACCAAATGGCAGCGTATGTCGCGGGCTTGAATGAAAAGCCCTTTAGGGCAAAACAACTCATGCAGTGGATACATCAGCGTGGTGTATCCGACATTAATGACATGAGTGATCTGGCAAAAAGCTTTAGAGCGTCTTTGTTAGACAAAGCAGAAGTACTTTCTCTCCCCGTTATTAAAGATGAACGCGCCGCAGATGGCACACGCAAGTGGTTACTGGACGTGGGTGTTGGTAATGCGGTCGAGTCTGTATTCATACCCGAGGATGATCGCGGCACTTTGTGTATTTCTTCGCAAGCGGGTTGTGCAGTCAATTGCCGCTTTTGCTCCACTGGATACCAAGGATTCTCACGTAATCTCACTTCTGGTGAAATCATTGGTCAACTATGGTTTGCTGAACATCTTTTGCGCAATGATCCTGAGGCTGTCCGCAGAATTGAAAAATATCCAACCCCTGGCTGGGAGCACACTGGTCGTGTCATTTCTAACGTGGTGATGATGGGTATGGGTGAACCATTACTCAATTACGATAACGTGGTGTCAGCCTTACATTTGATGCTCGATGATAGGGCTTACGGTTTATCACGTCGACGAGTCACTGTTTCTACGTCGGGTGTAGTACCCATGATTGATCGTTTGGCGCAAGACTGTCCAGTAGCGCTTGCAGTGTCATTGCATGCGCCCAATGATGCATTGCGAGATCAGCTCGTGCCACTGAATCAAAAATATCCGCTACGCGAACTACTAGCTGCTTGCGAGCGTTACCTACCTTTTGCTCCAAGAGATTTTTTAACTTTTGAGTATTGCATGCTGGATGGCATCAATGACTCAGATATTCAAGCTAAAGAATTGGTACGTCTTCTTAAAAATATTAAGTGTAAGGTGAACTTGATTCCTTTTAATCCATTTCCTGAATCTGGGCTTAAGCGCTCTTCCGCACAGCGTATACATGCATTTGCAAGTATTCTTCTAGATGCTGGCATGGTAGCGACTGTACGCAAGACTCGTGGTGATGATATTGCTGCAGCCTGTGGTCAGCTTGCAGGAGATGTTGTGGATCGTACCCGCGTGCGCGAGCGTGCAGTACATGATTCAGAGATTATTCATACACAAGAACAGCCCATTGAATGGCTGAAGAAATTGGATAGCTAATGAGTGCCTTACCAACTTTGCCATTAGGGCCCTCTCCTAAACGTGCAACACGTCAAGCAACGGTCGCTTGGAAGACCAACATCATTACAGTTGGTGGTGATGCGCCAGTACGGGTTCAATCCATGACTAACACCGATACTGCAGATGCAGTTGGCACTGCGATTCAGGTAAAAGAATTAGCGCGCGCTGGATCAGAAATGGTTCGCATTACGGTGAATACGCCTGAGGCAGCTGCCGCGGTTCCCTATATTCGTGAGCAGCTTGATAAAATGGATGTTTTGGTCCCATTGATTGGTGACTTTCATTACAACGGGCATACCTTACTCAAAGATTACCCCGAGTGCGCTAAAGCACTCTCTAAGTACCGCATTAATCCAGGTAACGTAGGTAAAGGCGCAAAGCGTGATCCACAATTTGCCCAAATGATCGAAGCAGCATGCAAATATGACAAGCCCATTCGGATTGGTGTGAACTGGGGCAGTTTGGACCAAGATTTATTGGCTTCTATTATGGATAGCAATGCTGCCTTAGCTGATCCTAAGACTGCGCAAGAGGTCATGATTGAGGCATTGATTCAGTCGGCTTTGCAGTCGGCAGAAAAAGCAGTAGAGCTGGGAATGAATCCCAATCAAATTATGCTCTCTTGTAAGGTGAGCAATGTTCAAGATTTGGTGGCAGTCTATCGCGATTTATCGCGTCGCTCAGATTATCCTTTGCACTTGGGTTTAACCGAAGCGGGTATGGGTAGTAAAGGCATTGTGTCTTCAACAGCGGCGATGGGCATCCTTTTGCAAGAAGGTATTGGCGACACGATCCGCGTATCACTGACTCCAGATCCTGGCGCACCCCGTGAAAACGAAGTCATTGTGGCTCAAGAAATTTTGCAAACGATGGGCCTGCGTAATTTCACACCAATGGTGATTGCCTGTCCTGGTTGTGGCAGAACCACGAGCACAACCTTTCAAGAGTTGGCAGCCAATATTCAGTCTTATTTGCGTCAGCAAATGCCCATCTGGAAAAAAACACATCCAGGAGTTGAAAATATGAATGTGGCTGTAATGGGGTGTATCGTGAATGGCCCGGGGGAAAGTAAGCACGCCAATATTGGTATTTCATTACCGGGTACTGGCGAAGCGCCTGCAGCCCCTGTATTTGTTGATGGCATTAAGGTCAAAACATTACGTGGTGAAAATATAGCGCAAGATTTTCAGGTGATTGTTGATGAATACGTCAAGCACAACTACGCAGCAAAAGTGTAATAAAAAATAAGAATAAAAATGACCGATCAAAATAATCAAACGAAAGCTCAAAAGGCGCAAAAGATCAATGGCGTTCGTGGTATGAATGATTTGTTGCCAGCAGATGCGCCTCAGTGGGCACATCTAGAGCAGGTATTGCGTGACCTCACACGAGCTTATGGTTATGAGTTTTTAAGAACACCCATAGTGGAAGCTACTGCAGTTTTTCAGCGTGGGATTGGTGAGGTAACCGATATCGTTGAAAAAGAAATGTACTCCTTCGAAGATCGATTGAATGGTGAGCAGCTTACCTTACGCCCTGAAGGTACAGCTGCATTAGTGCGTTCTGTGATTGAAAATAATTTGTTGTATGAAGGCCCAAAACGTCTCTGGTATACAGGGCCAATGTTTCGTCATGAGCGTCCACAACGAGGACGTTATCGTCAATTTCATCAGTTTGGTATTGAGGCTTTGGGTTTTGCTGGTCCCGATATCGATGCAGAAATTATTCTCATGGGTCAGCGCTTATGGGATGAGCTTGGTTTGATAGGGGTCCGTCTGGAAATTAATTCCTTAGGACAAGCTCATGAGCGTGCAGAGCATCGCGCAGCCCTAGTGACCTATTTTGAAAAGCATCAAGCGCAATTAGACGAAGATTCACAGCGACGTCTTTTAAGCAACCCTTTACGAATTCTGGATACAAAAAATCCAGAGATGCAGGGATTAATCGAAGGTGCACCAAAGTTATTAGATTTTTTGGGTGATGAATCGTTGCAACACTTCAATGCAGTTCAGGCCTTACTGAAAGCTAACAATATCCCGTGCAAGATCAATCCACGTTTAGTGCGTGGTTTGGATTATTACAACCTCACCGTCTTTGAATGGATCACAGATGAGCTTGGTGCACAAGGAACGATTGCTGGCGGCGGGCGCTATGACCCCCTGATTGAGCGGATGGGTGGTAAAGCCGCCCCTGCTTGTGGTTGGGCTATGGGTATGGAGCGCGTCCTTGAGTTGATGAAGGTTTCAAATTCAATTCCTGCACCACTGGCCCAATGTGATGTTTATGTATTGCATCAGGGCGGAGAAACTTTCACGACCGCGATGATGATTGCTGAGCGCCTTCGTAGCGCCGCAATTGACACCATTCTCTTTTGCCCACCAGATGGCCAATCGGCTAGCTTTAAGTCGCAGATGAAGAAGGCAGATAGCAGTGGCGCTGCCTTTGCAGTCATTATTGGCCCCGATGAATTAGCTAGGAATGAAGCGCAATTAAAAGACCTGCGGGCCAGTGGCGAGCAAAAAGCTGTTCCCTTAGATGGGCTACTAGAAGCCGTAATGGAAGCAATTGTTGGCGCCTCCGAATAGAATGAGCTTAGCCCTAAAAATAATAACCAATAAATGAGTTTGGATTAATATGCCTTTAGATTTACAAGAACAAGATCAGATAGACCAACTGAAAGATTTTTGGCAAAAATATCGTAACTTGATTACCGGAGTTCTGACAGCGGTTTTATTTGCATATGCTGCCTATAGTGCTTATTACTGGTGGCTTAATAATCAAGCTACAGAGGCTTCTAAGCTCTATGAAACGATGGTCTCTGCAATTGCTAAGGGAGATAAAGATCAGACCTTACGCGCTGCCAATGATCTACAAAAAGACTTTGCCCGCACTACTTACGCTGCGATGTCTAGCCTGGTTGCCGCCAGAGTTGCATCCGATGCTGGTGATAGTGCCAAGGCGATTGAGTATTTACGTTGGGCTGCCAAAAATGCTTCTAATGATGGTTACTTAGCATTGGCAAAACTGCGCCTTGTCTCTCAACTAATAGAGCAGGGAGGCGACCAAAATTTTGCTGATGCTGATCAGATCCTAAAGGAAAAGCCTATTCAGGGATTTGAAGCGCTATGGCTTGAGCGACGTGGTGATTGGTACTTAGTGCAAAAGAAAAATGCTGAAGCAAAGGCAAGTTATCAAGAAGCTTGGAAAAAATTAGATCAAGCAAAAGAATTGCCTGAAGAGGCGCGCCGTCTCCTGAAGGTCAAACTAGATGCCGTTGGAGGAGTGACTCAGTGATCAATGCAATAAGCTATCAGAAAAGGCGCTTAGCAGCTGCTTTTATCATAGGCTCTCTTGCTTTTACTTTCATTGGTTGTTCTGGTAGTGTGCGTGTCCGTAAGCCAGCAGAACTGACGCCAGTAACGAATCAGTTTGAAATGATTCCCGTCTGGACTACCAATGTTGGCTCGTCAGAAAAATTTAATTTTCATCCCGCAGTTGCAGGAGATGGGGTTTACGCGGCTTCTCATAATGGAACTGTTACCAAAGTTGACTTAGCTACTGGTAAAAAAATGTGGGAGGCTTCTGTGCCTGAACGCTTAGCTATTGGTCCTGGTACAGATGGGAATACTACCGTTGTTGTTGGTATCAAAGGCACGGTTTATGCATTTAATGATACGGGTAAGCCGCTATGGAATGTCAATATTGCTAGCGAAGTATTGAGTGAGCCAGTAGTGTCGGGTGGAGTAGTGGTTGTCCGAGCTTTGGATAATCGTTTCTTGGGATTGGATGCTAAAACAGGTATCCGTAAGTGGATTTATCAAAGACCGCAAGCTGCATTATCTTTGCGCGTCGGCTATGGCATGTTGCCCATTAATAATGAGGTGGTAGTGACTGGATTTTCAGGTGGACGTTTTGGCATGATTGCGATTGCTAATGGCGGTTTAATCTGGGAGACCCCCATATCGTTCCCTAAAGGCTTTTCGGAAATTGAACGTCTAAATGATGTTACCTCTAAGCCAAGCTTAGAGGGGGATACAGTTTGTGCTGTGTCTTATCAAGGTCGCATTGGTTGTGGGCAAGTGAGGACTGGAAATCTCATTTGGTATAAAGATTTTTCTAGCTACACTGGAACTTCTCAAAGCGCCGAATTGGTTTTTTCAGCTAATGAAAAATCCCAAATCTTTGCATTCACTTCAAAAGATGGAACGCCAGTTTGGGAAAATAATAAACTCACTTTCCGGGATGCAGGTGAATCTCTTGCTGTTGGTCGCGTGGTATTAATGGGTGATGCCGAGGGTTATGTGCATACATTTACACAGGCGAAGGGCGATTATATTTCTCGCTTTCGTCACGATAGCAGTCCAATCTCAGCCGCCCCTATTGCAGTTGGCGGCCTCATCTTGATTCAATCCCAAGGTGGAAAACTAGCGGCGTACAGTCCAAAATGAACCCAGTCATCACTATCGTCGGCCGTCCCAATGTTGGAAAGTCGACCCTTTTTAATCGCCTGACTCGCTCACGCGATGCTTTGGTAGCTGATTTTTCCGGTCTGACTAGAGATCGTCACTATGGCAAAGGCCGAATTGGCGAGCGCCCATTTATTTGTGTAGATACCGGTGGTTTTGAGCCGGTTGCCAAGACGGGCATCGTAGCCGAAATGGCTAAGCAAACGAAGCAAGCAGTAGCTGAATCTGACATTATTATTTTCTTAGTGGATGGTCGCTTAGGTATGGCACCACAAGATCATGTGATTGCTGATTTCTTGCGCAAAACAGGTCGCCCTGTGATTTTGGCTGTTAATAAAACAGAAGGAATGCAAGCGGGCATTGTTACTGCAGACTTTCATGAGTTAGGTTTAGGCGAGCCCTTTCCGATTTCTTCAGCACATGGTGATGGCGTTCGCGGACTGATTGATGACGCATTAGACTCCTTGGGGATTGCTGAACCTGATCAGGAAGATATCGCAAACGATCCTAATCGTCCGATGAAGATTGCAGTAGTGGGGCGTCCGAATGTCGGTAAATCGACCCTCATTAATAAATTGATTGGTGAAGAGCGCGTTATTGCATTCGATATGCCCGGTACTACACGAGATGCCATTGAAGTGCCTTTTGAGCGCAATGGCAAACCTTACATCTTGGTGGATACGGCAGGTTTGCGTCGTCGCGGAAAAGTATTTGAAGCGATTGAAAAATTTTCTGTAGTGAAAACTCTGCAAGCCATTGCTGATTGCAATGTGGTTATTTTGATGCTAGATGCTCAACAAGATATCTCTGAGCAAGATGCACATATTGCAGGATTTATTGTGGAGGCAGGTCGAGCCTTGGTAGTGGCGGTAAATAAATGGGACGGCATTGATTCTTATGTAAAGGAACGCGCTCGTCTAGAAATTGCCCAAAAGCTCCGCTTTTTAGATTTTGCGAATGTACATCCAATTTCAGCCAAAAAAGGCACTGGTCTCAAAGAGTTATTTAAAGATGTTGATGCGGCCTATACTGCCGCTATGGCAAAACTGCCGACCCCACGTTTGACTCGCATCTTGCAAGAAGCCATTGAGCATCAGCAGCCTAAACGGGTTGGGATGGGGCGTCCTAAATTACGTTATGCCCACCAGGGAGGCATGAATCCACCCATTGTGGTGATTCATGGTACTTCGCTCAGTGGCGTAACAGATAGCTATAAACGCTATTTGGAAGGTCGATTTAGGGATGTTTTCAAGTTGCGAGGCACCCCATTGAGAATTCAGATGAATACAGCGAAGAACCCTTACGTCGATGAGGATAAAGGAAAGAAAGGCAAAAAAAGGTGATTTCAGATAAGCTTTTAATGAGAGGCTTGATTTTTCATGAATTGGGCCAATATAGAACTTAGTAAGCACCACAAACGAATCATCAACATCATTACGGTTAGCAGCATTAATAAAAAAAGCAAGACTCCCAAACTAAAAAATTAAAAAGGAGCAGTATGAATAACAACAAAATCCAATTACTTCAGGATCCATTTCTCAATATATTGCGCAAGGAACATGTGCCCGTTTCAATCTATTTGGTGAACGGTATTAAATTACAAGGCAATATTGAATCGTTTGATCAATACGTGGTGTTGTTGCGTAATACCGTTACTCAAATGGTTTACAAACATGCCATTTCTACGATTGTTCCTGCTCGTGCAGTTGATTTTCGATTAGAAGAAG
>JBILYO010000163.1:0-4835 GCA_044377685.1 Polynucleobacter sp.
ATTTTTGGCAAGAGCTAATAACTCCTGAACTGTATTAGCCTTTACCTCAGGATTGACGACTAGAGCAACCGGAATCTGCGCAACCATCGTGATTGGTTGAAAGGCTTGTGGAGACTGATAGGATAAATTTTTATAGACTGCTGGGGCAATCGATTGTGTTGCTGCCGATCCGAGAAACAAGGTATATCCATCAGGGTTAGCTTTTGCAACTGCTGACGCTGCGATGGTGCCTCCAGCTCCAGTGCGATTTTCAACCACGATCGATTGATTTAGGGCTATAGAAAGCTTTTGAGAAACCATTCGGGCAAGCAGATCAGCAGAACCACCCGGCGGGAAGCCTGCAATCATGGTGATTGGCTTATTAGGATAAGTTTGTCCCATCACACTAGAGACACTTAATACCGATCCAGCAAGGACAATACAAACTGTTTTGAGCAAATTAGCAGAAAATGTTTTCATCACAAACCTTCTTTGTTGTTCATCTCAAGTAAATATTAACTGAATTATTGCCAAAGTGATTCTTCGATAGAAGAAATCTCGCTCCTAGCAATGATAAGTAATACTGGGTGGCACTACTGGGTGGCACTACGGGGTAGCGTTTATCTCTACAAGCTCGCCCGTCGCAGAAACTAAATAGGCCTTGCTAGGCTTGTCCTCACGGATCCTGGATAGCTGCGCTTGATAGATCTGCAATTGCGCGAGGTATTTCTGGTGCAATAAGGAGCCCTTCTGAGGAATGCTCAGTTTGTAATCTAGGATAGCCAAATGATCATCAAACTCAACTAAGCGATCAATCCGATACCCTTTACCGTCTGCAGTAGCAATATCTAATTCATTCCAAGCAGCGACCCATTCTCCTAAAGCAAGGTAGGGTTTGAGTTCTGATGTTGCTAACACTGTTTTGGCACGCAAGATGAGATCCTTTGCCTGTTCTTGATCTATACCCATCCAATTGATGAGCTCTTGTTCACTTGGCATTGGAGGTTTTGCTTGATTGCCAGAGTCTGGGATTAAGAACTCAAGCAAGCGATGAAAGTTCGTACCTTCTTGTAGGAGTTCGGGATCAGGCTCTTCTTTAGCGCGCTCCAATAATGTAACTGTTGACTCTTCTGCTAGAGCACCACTTTCTATTTTCGCAAGATGGTCCCGATGACCTTTGGCGGCGGCATCCCAGACGATATCAAAGTGATCCATCTTAAAAGGCATACTCCCGAGTTCTTGCTTGATTTCATCTGCCTGATGGTTTTCATTGGGTAGATTGAATACAGCAACATCCAAAATATTCAGGCCCGCAGCGAGTGCTCTGCCATACCATGACCGCTCGTTAATGCCAGTTTTAGTTCTTGCATCCACACCACTGAGCCATAAGCCCTGCTTTGCACGAGTCATTGCGACATATAGCAAATTCCAATTTTCATTTTGACTCACTTCATTTTCTTTTTTGAAAATAGTACTGCGCTCACCTGTTAAAGATGCAGAGGTATAAAGCGAAAGATGTCTAGGACTAGGGTCCTCTGGTGACCAATCGAGCAAGACGCCACGATGTGGCTGACGCCACTCGGTGCTATTGGCATCGAGCATGATGATAAATGGCGCCTCCAGTCCTTTAGCTCCATGAATGGTCATCAAACGTACTCGCCTATGTCGCTCTTCCTCAGACATCTCACTCTCTACATCTACTTCGCCAATTTCTTCATTGGCTTCAGATGCTGCCTCCGCCTCCACATCCCCTTCATCCGGAGTCTCATCATCATCGCCCTGACGCATTGCGTTGATTTCATCAATAAAGCGGCTCAAGCTAGGATAACGTCCACCGTCTTGATTTAGTGCCAACTCTAAAAAGGCGTCAAGATTCGCTAGAACTTGTGCACGCGCTAGATTTTGAGCAGTAATAGCGTATTGAATTCGTAAGTTACTCTCGTGATAAATCAGGTCAAGTAAATCATGTACTGGTAGAGCCTCGCCAAGCACCCGCCAATGCTCTAAATATCGAGCAGCCTTCTGAATCAGAGGACTTTGATTAGCCTGTAATGCATCCCACCAAGAGGTATAGCCTTGGCTAATACTGATACTGAGCTCCTGCATCTGAGCCTCTGTAAAGCCAAAGATGGGACTGCGAAGAACTTGTGCAAGCGGTAAATCATGTCTTGGGGATACCAAGACGGTGAGTAAAGCAATCAGATCATCTATCTCGAGCGTATTGAGCAATCCACCTAAGCGTGAACTGTCATATGCGAGCACCGCCTCACGCAAAGCCTGCTCGTACTGAGGCAAATATTTTCTGCGCTTGACCAGCAGAATAAAGTCACTACCTCTAGCAGGACGCCAAAATTCTTTTCCATCTTTTTTATCCATCACTTGGCGAGTTGCCAAAATATGATGAATCAAACGACTGACTTGTTTACCCTCTTCATAGCGCTGTTGATCACTTGCGGTTTGACCAACATCCTCAATCGGAGCATCAAAGGCTGTGCCAATACGCTGTAACTGATCTTTTTCAACGCGCTCAATTAAGGGCAATAAAAAGACTTCTCCTTTTGCAGAGAAATCTTGCGAGGGCAGACCATCTAATAAAGGTGTCCAGTCGGTGTGTTGCTCGCTATAACGATAGCTTGCTGGTAGAGCTCCTGCCATAAAAATAGCGTTCACTGCATCATTGATTGCTGGCGCATTTCGACGAGTCGTATTTTTTGGTAAATAGACGGCGCCCAATTTATCTTCTAAAAATACTTGGGCGCTTTCAAATAAGCGGGGATCTGCGCGGCGAAACCGATAAATAGACTGTTTGGGATCACCGACAATAAAGATGTTGGGTTTAGATCCGTCGTCACCATAACCTTCGAGCCATGAACGCAAAATTTGCCACTGTAATGGGTTGGTATCTTGAAACTCATCAATCAAAATATGTGAATACTTGGCATCTAAGCGCGCTTGCAGATACGACGCGTTAGCAGCGCTTGCCATTAATTGACTGACCCCAATTTCTAAATCATCAAAATCCCTAACCCGCATGGACTCTTTAGTTCTCGCCAAATGCTCAAGCATGGCTTCACTCATCGCAAACCAAGCTACGTTTAGCTCGTTAATCAGCACCTCACTTTGCCAATCAAAAAATACTTGGTAAGCTTCAACCCAGTCATTACGGATATCCGTAATACGCACTAAATCACCGCCCTCAGCATTCACATAATTTGCCATTGGTACTGCCATCTTGGCAATATCAGCTAGAGGGGTACGATTTTGTGTCAGAAAATAAGATTCCCATTGATCGGCAATCTCCATCACCGACCCGCCTGCACGATGATGCTCAATGACATACTCTATAAAAGCTGCATTTTTCTTTTGGGTTGGCGTGCCATGACTAAAGCATTGATACATCATTGCCAAGTCAGCTGCAGTTTGTGTTTTTTGCCAATGGGTTTCTAGTGGGTTGGGTGTGCCTAGAAACGGTAGTACTTGATTTAAATAATCAATCGGCTTTACACCCTTAGCAACACAGGCATCTTGAAAAAATATCCATGCGCCTCGTTGTTTAAAGAGGCTATAGTTGCCCATCAAAAACTTTTGTGTTTCATGCGCACCAAACTCTGCAAGTAATACGTCGTAGTACTTTTTCAGGCTCTCTGAGAGATTACCCCACCAGTCCTCCATGCACTCCTCTTGCAAGCGCTTAGAATCTTCTCGCAAATTAAATCCAGGCTGTACTTCAGCAGACACTGGCGCTGCACCAAGCAAGCGCCCAAACCATCCATGGAAAGTATCAATTACGATCGCCTGTGGACTAGACAATACCTTGAGGTACAGAGCTCTCGCTTGTGGAAGTAGCTTTTGCGCTTCTTCAGCTGTTAAGCCTCGGTCTTTTAATTCTTTGGTCAGAGTCTTATCGTCAGCAGTAGAAAATTCTTCAAGCAAACCATAAAGGCGATCCCGCATTTCTTGCGCAGCTTTTCGGGTAAACGTGAGAGCGAGGATTTCTTGTGGCTTTGCACCGGCTAATAAAAGCCTAATCATGCGTGCGACTAATAACCAAGTCTTACCACTGCCAGCGCACGCAGATACGATGACTGATTTCTCAGGGTTACAAGCTAAGGGGTAATCGAACTCTTCTCTCACCACATACCCTTTCTACAAATACCCCGAGCTTCACAGTATTTACAAACACTATTGGGTGCAAAAGCTTGCATAGGCTGTCTTGCCCACAAGACATTTAAATCTTTCTCAATTTGGATTGAAAATTGATCCATCAATTCGGGCATATCCTCCACAGCATTTGCACGGATATTTTTTGCTTCGCCTTTATCCAACTCTGCTTTAAGCGTCACCCATTCCGCCTTCTCGACCCTGCGCCCAGGAAGATGAGCCGCAATTGGGTTCTCATTAGCAGCACGAGCGTAGATCAACAATTGAGGATCATTCAAGATGTATTCAGCACGATCCTTGATCTTTTTCATCTTTTGGTTTTTGTAATCTATGACCGCAGCGGCAGTGTCATTACTTATATGAATATCAAATCGGTCTGCACGGCCAGCAATGTTGATTTCTCTTTCAAGGCCATCAGGGTCTTTTAAAGTCAAGGTAAAGCCCACTGGTAATTCAGCATCGTGATAACGCCAACCCTCTTTCTCCCGCTTCAGTTGCCAATCAATAAAGCTCGGAACTTGTTTCTGCCAATCGCGCAAGGTTCCTAATACTCTCGCATCGCCTGCAATTAAACGCTCAAACTCTTTCTCAGAGCACAACATTAAGTGATCAATCATCCACTGCCGACGGATCTCCTCACCTTTATGAATGGGAGAGTGAGACTTTTCTTCTTCAGTCTTCAATGCCTGAAAAAA
>JBILYO010000036.1:0-14168 GCA_044377685.1 Polynucleobacter sp.
TGAGAGCACGGTTGCAATTGCTGCTGTCAAGGTAGTTTTACCGTGGTCAACGTGACCAATAGTGCCTACGTTTACGTGCGGCTTTGTCCGCTCGAATTTTTCTTTTGCCATTTTTAATCTGCCTTCTTTAGCTAGTCAATATTCAAAATGAATGTGGATAAATTATTTCGCTTTAGCAGCCATGACTGCTTCAGCAACGTTCTTGGGTGCTTCGGTATAGTGCTTAAATTCCATAGTGTAAGTAGCGCGACCTTGGGTCAACGAGCGTAAGCCAGTTGAGTAACCAAACATCTCTGCCAATGGCACTTCAGCACGGACAATCTTGCCGCCGCCTGGAATGTCATCCATACCTTGCAAAATACCGCGACGTGATGAGAGATCACCCATTACGTTGCCCATGAAATCTTCAGGTGTTTCAACTTCAACTGCCATCATCGGCTCAAGTAACGCTGGTGATGCTTTACGCATACCGTCTTTGAACGCCATAGAACCCGCCATCTTAAAAGCGTTTTCATTGGAGTCAACATCATGATATGAGCCGAAGAATAATGTTGCTTTGATATCGACGACTGGATAGCCAGCCAAAATACCGGAGTTCAATGTCTCGCGAATACCTTTTTCTACCGCGGGAATATATTCACGGGGTACTACTCCGCCCTTAATGGCGTCAACGAACTCGAAACCTTTACCTGGCGTTTGTGGCTCAAGCTTTAACACCACATGACCATACTGACCGCGACCGCCTGATTGCTTTACAAACTTGCCTTCAATTTCTTCGCAAATCTTACGAATCGTTTCACGGTAAGCAACTTGTGGCTTACCAACCGTAGCCTCAACACCAAATTCGCGACGCATACGGTCAACTAAAATTTCTAAATGGAGCTCGCCCATACCAGAAATAATGGTTTGTCCAGACTCTTCATCGGTCTTCACGCGGAAGGAAGGATCTTCTTGTGCTAAACGATTTAAAGCAAGGCCCATTTTTTCTTGATCTTGCTTTGTCTTTGGCTCAACCGCTTGTGAGATCACTGGCTCTGGGAATACCATGCGCTCCAAAATCACAATGCTATCTGGATCACACAAGGTTTCACCTGTGGTTGCATCCTTCAAACCAACTGCTGCAGCAATATCGCCTGCATGAACTTCTTTAATTTCCTCGCGTTGGTTTGCATGCATTTGCAGCAAACGACCAACACGCTCTTTCTTACCCTTAATAGGATTGTAAATAGTGTCGCCAGATTTCATTACGCCCGAGTAAACACGGAAGAAAATCAGCTGGCCAACAAATGGGTCCGTCATGATCTTAAATGCCAATGCAGAAAATTTCTCATCATCAGCAGCTTTTCGGGTCGTAGGAGTTCCGTCTTCCAATTCACAAGGAACTGGAGGAACATCTAAGGGTGAGGGTAACAACTCAACTACCGCATCCAACATCGCCTGAACACCTTTATTTTTGAAAGCAGTTCCACACAACATTGGAACGATTTCATTGGCAATAGTACGCTGACGAAGGGCGGCTTTAATTTCCTCTTCGGTCAATGCATCACCACCGAGGTACTTTTCCATTAACTCTTCTGAACTTTCGGCAGCTGCTTCAAGCAACTTTTCGCGCCACTCCTCTGCAGAAGCTTGTAGCTCAGCTGGAATCTCTGCGTAATTAAACTTAGTACCCTGTGATTCCTCATCCCAATAGATGGCTTTCATCTTGACCAAATCTACAACGCCTTTGAAGTTTTCTTCGGCACCAATTGGAATTTGAATCACGATAGGATTTGCTTTAAGGCGCATCTTCATTTGGTCGTAGACCTTGAAGAAATTAGCACCAGTGCGGTCCATCTTGTTTACAAATGCTAAACGTGGAACGTGATATTTGTTTGCTTGACGCCAAACAGTTTCAGATTGCGGCTGCACACCACCTACTGCACAGTAAACCATGCAAGCACCATCCAAAACACGCATAGAACGCTCAACTTCAATAGTGAAGTCTACGTGTCCTGGGGTATCAATAATATTAATACGGTGCTCTGGAAAATTGCCGGCCATACCCTTCCAGAAGGTAGTAGTAGCAGCGGAAGTAATCGTGATACCGCGCTCTTGCTCTTGCTCCATCCAGTCCATGGTAGCGGCACCATCATGCACCTCACCAATTTTGTGATTAACGCCGGTATAGAACAAAACGCGTTCTGTAGTCGTTGTTTTACCTGCGTCAATGTGAGCAGAGATACCGATATTGCGATATCTTTCGATAGGAGTTTTACGTGCCACTGTTGGTGCCTTTTCTTTACTATTTGATTAGAAGCGGAAATGTGAGAAAGCTTTATTAGCTTCTGCCATACGGTGTACTTCTTCACGCTTCTTCATTGCTCCGCCGCGACCTTCTGCAGCTTCTAATAATTCGTTGGCTAAACGTTGTGCCATGGATTTTTCACCGCGCTTTTTAGCAGCTTCGCGCACCCAGCGCATTGCCAAAGCAGAACGACGTGATGGACGAACCTCAACAGGAACTTGATAGTTAGCACCACCAACACGACGGCTCTTCACCTCAACCATTGGCTTTACATTGCCCATGGCTGTTGAAAAAATTTCGAGTGGTTCTTTGTTTGCTTTTTTCTCGATGTGATCAAAGGCACCATAAACGATACGCTCTGCAACCGACTTCTTGCCGTCCAACATCAGGACGTTCATGAATTTAGCTACTTCTACATTACCAAATTTTGGATCCGGCAAAATTTCCCGTTTGGGAACTTCACGACGACGTGGCATAACTACTCCTTCAGTTCAGTTAGGGGTGGACCATATGGATCACCCACTCCGGTTGTCCTACTATTTAGCAATTGCAATACATCAATTTCTAAACGGAACAACCACTTACTTGTCTTTTAAGTCCGACAAAAAACGACTTATTGCGAATAACTTACTGCAAAACTTTTACTCTTAATTATTAAAAATTAAGCAGTCTTCTTGGCACGCTTAGCGCCGTACTTAGAGCGAGATTGCTTACGATCCTTAACGCCTTGTAAGTCCAAGGAGCCTCGAACGATGTGGTAACGAACACCAGGCAAATCTTTTACACGACCGCCACGGATCAACACTACTGAGTGCTCCTGGAGGTTATGGCCTTCACCGCCAATATAGGAAATCACTTCAAAACCATTGGTTAACCGAACCTTGGCTACTTTACGAAGCGCAGAGTTAGGCTTTTTAGGAGTGGTTGTGTACACACGTGTACAGACACCACGGCGCTGCGGACTGTTTTCCAGTGCAGGGCTTTTGCTTTTAACGATCAGCCTTGATCTTGGCTTACGTATTAATTGATTAATTGTTGGCATAAAATAGCTCGGTTAGTACTTCTTTGTTGCTTTCTTCAAGAAAATCAATGACTTAGAGAATTTCTAGGTCAAAAAGACCCTCTTCTGAATCAGTAGAACTCAGCATTCTAGCTTGGCCAGCCTTTTCCGTCAACCTCAAGGGAAAAAAGCTGGCCTTTTTAAGCCTGAATGACCAAATTAGCTCGGATCAGCCTCCCCAGCAGGAGTAACGACTTCAGCCTCGATTTCTAAAGGCATATTGGCCATTGCTTCCTCTTCGGCGGCAATCATTTGAGCGCGATCACGCTCGAATTGCTCTCTGACCTTGCGAGCGCGGCGATAAGACAGGCCGGTACCAGCAGGGATCAGACGACCAATAATGACGTTTTCCTTGAGACCACGGAGTGTATCGGTCTTACCCATAATTGCGGCTTCGGTCAATACGCGAGTAGTTTCTTGGAAAGAGGCTGCTGAAATGAAGCTATCTGTCGACAGGGACGCCTTAGTAATACCGAGCAATACGTTCTCGAACAGAGCCGGGCGCTTACCTTCAGCAATTACTAAATCGTTGGCGTCATAAAGTTTTGAACGCTCAACTTGCTCACCGGTGATGTAGGCAGTATCACCACCATCAGTAATTTGCACGCGGCGCAACATTTGACGCACGATCACTTCAATGTGCTTGTCATTAATCTTCACGCCTTGCAAACGGTAAACGTCTTGAACTTCATCAACAATGTAAATCGCCAACTCTTCAATACCTCTTAGAGTCAAGATGTCATGCGGATCAGCAGGACCTTCTACAATCATCTCGCCCTTATTCACCACTTGACCGTCGTGAACAAGAACTTGCTTCTCTTTTGGAATCAAGAATTCATTGGCTTCGCCGTCCATATCAGTAATCACCAAGCGTTGCTTACCTTTGGTTTCTTTACCGAAGGAAACTGTTCCTGTCACTTTCGCTAATACAGCAGCATCTTTTGGTGAGCGTGCTTCGAACAATTCTGCAACGCGTGGCAGACCGCCAGTAATGTCGCGAGTCTTCTGTGATTCGATTGGAATACGGGCCAATACTTCACCGACTTCAACCTTCTGACCATCTTTAACAGTAATTAAGGCGCCAACTTGGAGGCCAATATTTACTGGATGCTCAGTGCCAGCAATCATTACGTCATTGCCTTTTGAATCAACCAAGTTGATCATTGGACGAACGCCTTTACTTGCTGCAGAACGACGCTTGCCATCAATTACCACCAAGGTAGAAAGACCGGTTACTTCGTCAACCTGCTTAGCAACGGTTACACCCTCTTCAACGTTATCAAAACGAGCAACTCCTGCATACTCAGAAATAATTGGGCGTGTTAATGGGTCCCATGTCGCCAAGCTTGCACCGGCCTTGACTGCTGCGTCTTCTTTTAGCAAAAGAGTTGCGCCGTAAGGCACTTTATGACGCTCGCGCTCACGGCCATTGTCATCAACAATCAAAGCTTCGCCTGAACGTGAAATCACAATCTGCTCACCCTTTGCGTTTTTAACAACGCGCATCGTGCCGGAGAATTTCAACGCACCATTCGACTTAGCTTCAATATTACTTGCTACCAAAGCACGAGACGCCGCTCCACCAATATGGAAAGTACGCATCGTCAACTGTGTACCTGGCTCACCGATAGACTGAGCAGCGATCACACCTACTGCCTCACCAACGTTCACCAAGCCACCGCGACCTAAATCACGTCCATAGCACTTCGCGCATAAACCAAAGCGAGTTAAGCAAGACAATACTGTGCGGACCTTCACTTCGTCGATACCCAATGCCACGATTTGATCAACGTGATCTTCGTCAAGCAAGGTATCGTTAGTAACGATCACTTCTTGTGTATCTGGATGAACGATGTCACCGATGCATACACGACCCAAAATACGATCACGCAATGCTTCGATAATTTCACCGCCCTCAACAAGCGCTTTCATCGTTACGCCACTTGTTGCGCCGCAGTCATCTTCGATCACCACGAGATCTTGTGTAACGTCACATAGGCGACGTGTTAAGTAACCCGAATTGGCTGTCTTCAATGCCGTATCTGCCAAGCCTTTACGTGCACCATGGGTTGAGATGAAGTACTGTAATACGTTCAAACCTTCGCGGAAGTTTGCAGTAATTGGTGTTTCAATGATTGAGCCATCAGGCTTCGCCATCAAACCACGCATACCGGCTAACTGACGAATCTGCGCGGCAGATCCTCGCGCACCAGAATCCGCCATCATGTAGATAGAGTTAAAGGATTCTTGACGCACAGTTTTACCGTTACGGTCGATCACGTCAACGTGTGACAGCTCGTCCATCATCGCTTTACCAACTTGGTCGCCTGCAGCACCCCAAATATCAACCACGTTGTTATAACGCTCTTGATTGGTTACGAGGCCTGACATGAACTGCTTGTCATACTCCTTAACCTTTGCAGAAGCCTCAGTGATAATGCGCTCTTTAGAGCTTGGGATCAGCATATCGTCAATTGCAACAGAGATACCGGCATTAGTCGCCAAACGGAAACCAGACTGCAAGAGGCGGTCAGCAAAAATAACTGTCTCGCGCAAACCGCACTTACGGAATGACGTGTTAATTAAGCGTGAGATTTCTTTTTTCTTTAAAGGCTTATTGATTTCCTCGAAAGACATGCCTTTAGGCAAAATCTCAGACAAAATTGCACGGCCAACGGATGTTTGATAGATCTTAGTCTTTTGAGCAAAACGCGCCTCGCCTTCTGCTTTCTTATCCACGATCTCATACTCAGTAATACGAACCGCGACACGAGAAGCTAACTCAACTTGGCCAGCTTCGTATGCACGTACTACTTCAGTAATGTTAGCGAAAACCATACCTTCGCCTTTGCCGTTGATCTTGTCACGGGTAGCGTAGTACAGACCCAACACCACGTCCTGTGAAGGAACAATTGATGGTTCGCCGTTAGCAGGGAACAATACGTTGTTCGAAGCTAACATCAAGGTACGCGCTTCCATTTGTGCTTCGAGCGACAAAGGAACGTGAACCGCCATTTGGTCACCGTCAAAGTCGGCGTTAAATGCAGCGCAGACTAATGGGTGCAATTGGATCGCTTTGCCTTCAATCAGCATTGGCTCGAAAGCCTGAATACCGAGACGGTGCAATGTAGGTGCACGGTTAAGCATGATTGGATGTTCACGAATGACTTCTTCAAGAATGTCCCAAACGATTGGAGTCTGGCTTTCAACTTCTTTCTTCGCAGCCTTAATCGTGGTTGCAATTCCCAAAGTCTCAAGCTTATTGAAAATAAATGGCTTGAATAATTCCAAGGCCATCAATTTTGGTAGGCCACACTGATGCAATTTCAATGTAGGACCAACCACGATGACTGAACGACCAGAGTAGTCAACGCGTTTACCCAACAAGTTTTGACGGAAACGACCGCTCTTACCTTTAATCATCTCAGCCAAGGACTTGAGAGGACGCTTGTTAGCGCCAGTCATAGCCTTACCACGACGACCGTTGTCGAGTAATGAGTCAACCGCTTCTTGCAACATGCGTTTTTCGTTACGTACGATGATTTCTGGTGCACGCAACTCTAACAAACGCTTCAAGCGGTTATTACGGTTAATCACACGACGGTAGAGATCATTCAAATCGGAGGTAGCAAAGCGACCGCCATCCAATGGCACCAATGGGCGCAATTCAGGTGGCAATACTGGCAATACTTCCATAATCATCCAGTCAGGCTTGATGCCTGAAGTCTGGAACGCCTCAAGCACTTTTAAGCGCTTAGCGTATTTTTTGATCTTGGCATCGCTACCGGTAGCTTTTAAGTCAGCACGAATGGTCTCTACTTCACGATTGATATCAATCGATCGCAAGAGATCACGAATGCCTTCAGCGCCCATGATGGCAGTAAATGCGCCATCACCAAACTCTTCAGTTTTCGCAATATATTCATCTTCAGACATGATCTGAGCACGCTTCATCGCGCCCTCAGGGGTCATGCCAGGATCAACTACTACATATGCTTCAAAGTAAAGAACGCGTTCAATATCACGCAAAGTCATGTCAAGCACCATACCCAAACGGGACGGCAGGGACTTCAAGAACCAGATGTGCGCTACAGGGGCTGCCAACTCAATGTGGCCCATGCGCTCACGACGTACTTTAGCGAGAGTCACTTCAACGCCGCACTTCTCGCAAATAACGCCGCGGAACTTTAAGCGCTTGTACTTTCCACATAAACACTCGTAGTCTTTGGTTGGTCCAAAAATCTTGGCGCAGAACAAACCATCACGCTCAGGCTTAAAAGTCCGGTAGTTGATCGTTTCTGGTTTGCGTACTTCACCAAAAGACCATGAGCGAATTTTCTCAGGAGATGCGAGACCAATTTTAATGACATCAAATTGTTCTTCGCCCTGTGTTTGCTTAAATAAATCGAGCAATGCTTTCATATCAGTTGCGCTCCATGTCAATGTCAATACCCAACGAACGGATTTCTTTTACCAGCACGTTGAAGGATTCGGGCATGCCAGCATCAATTGTGTGCTCGCCCTTGACGATGTTTTCGTAAACTTTGGTACGGCCTGCGACGTCATCAGACTTCACTGTCAGCATTTCCTGCAAGACATATGAAGCACCGTATGCTTCGAGGGCCCAGACTTCCATCTCACCAAAGCGCTGACCACCAAACTGGGCTTTACCACCCAATGGCTGTTGCGTTACTAATGAGTAAGGTCCAGTTGAGCGTGCGTGCATCTTGTCATCGACCAAATGGTGGAGTTTCAAGACATGCATGACACCAACAGTCACCGGACGCTCGAACTGATCGCCAGTTCGGCCGTCGCACAGAATCATTTGCTGACGTGATGGGGTCATCTTCAAAGATTTAGCAACATCTTCTGGATACGCCAACTCGAGCATGCGGCCGATTTCTGCCTCTGTAGCACCATCAAACACTGGTGTTGCAAATGGCAAGCCTTGGCGGAGATTTTCAGCCAAAACATTGATCTGCTCGTCAGTGAAATTGTCGATGTCTTCGATACGACCAGTTTCGTTGTAAAGCTGCTTGAAGAACTTACGTAATTCAGTTTGCTTAGCGTGCTCACGAACCATCTCGTCGATGCGCTTGCCGATACCTTGAGCAGCCCAACCTAAGTGGGTTTCCAAGATCTGACCAACGTTCATACGGGAAGGAACACCCAATGGATTCAAGACAATATCTACAGGGCGTCCGTCAGCCATAAATGGCATGTCTTCTGCAGGAGCGATTTTAGAAACTACACCCTTATTACCGTGACGACCAGCCATCTTGTCACCAGGCTGTAAGCGACGCTTAACCGCTAAGTACACCTTCACCATCTTGGTTACGCCAGGTTGCAAATCATCGCCCTGGGTAAGCTTGGTGCGTTTTTCTTCAAAAGCCTCGTCAAACTGTTTACGCTTTGCTTCGATAGAAGATTTAATTGCCTCAACTTGAGAAGCAATATCATCATCTGCCGGACGAATATCAAACCAATGATATTTATCCAAATCAGCAAGGTAATCCTTGTCGATCTTCGTGCCTTTAGCTAATTTCTTAGGGCCGCCGTTGACAACTTTACCAACTAACAGCTTTTCTAAACGCATGAAGGCGTCGCCCTCAACAATACGTAACTGATCGTTTAAATCCAAACGATAGCGTTGTAGTTCTTCTTGAATAATGGCCTGTGCACGGGCATCTCGCTCAATACCTTCACGGGTGAAGACTTGAACGTCAATAACCGTACCGATCATTCCTGAAGGAACGCGCAAAGAGGTATCTTTAACGTCAGATGCCTTTTCACCGAAGATCGCACGAAGGAGCTTCTCTTCAGGAGTGAGAGTAGTCTCGCCCTTTGGAGTTACCTTACCAACCAATACGTCGCCGGCCTCAACTTCTGCGCCAATGTACACAATCCCGCTCTCATCTAAACGGGAGAGTTGTGACTCTGCCAAATTAGAAATATCGCGAGTAATTTCTTCTGAACCAAGCTTAGTATCGCGCGCAACAACCGATAACTCTTCAATATGAATAGAGGTGTAACGGTCATCAGCAACAACCTTCTCAGAGATCAAGATTGAATCTTCGAAGTTGTAACCGTTCCATGGCATAAATGCCACAGTCATGTTTTGACCCAAAGCTAATTCACCTAAGTCAGTAGAAGCGCCATCAGCAACTACGTCACCGCGCGCTACACGATCGCCAACCTTTACGATTGGACGTTGGTTAATATTGGTATTTTGATTTGAACGGGTGTACTTGATGAGGTTATAAATATCCACACCAACTTCACCAGCTGCAGTTTCATCATCGTTCACACGAATCACCACACGGTTTGCATCCACATAATCCACATTACCGCCGCGGTTAGCTAATACAACAGTGCCGGAGTCAACCGCAACAATGCGCTCTAAACCTGTGCCAACCAATGGCTTATCTGGGCGCAAACAAGGAACCGCTTGACGCTGCATGTTCGCACCCATCAAGGCACGGTTCGCATCATCGTGCTCCAAGAATGGGACAAGCGAAGCGGCTGCAGAAACGATCTGACTAGGAGCAACGTCAATAAAATTAATGCGCTCTGGGCTAACCATCATGGTCTCACCAGCTTCACGAGCAGAAACCAATTCGTCAGCTAACTTACCATTTTTGTCGATCGTCGCATTAGCCTGAGCAATAACGTATTTCGCCTCTTCAATTGCGGAGAGATAAACAACTTCATCGCTAACCTTGCTATTGGCAACCTTGCGGTATGGTGTCTCTAGGAAGCCGTGCTCATTCAAACGCGCAAAGAGTGCGAGTGAGTTGATCAAACCAATATTTGGTCCTTCAGGAGTCTCGATTGGGCAAACACGTCCGTAGTGAGTTGGATGCACGTCGCGCACTTCAAAGCCAGCGCGTTCACGGGTTAAACCACCAGGTCCCAATGCAGAAATACGACGCTTATGCGTGATTTCTGAAAGTGGATTGGTTTGGTCCATAAATTGAGACAACTGCGAAGAACCAAAGAACTCACGAATCGCAGAAGAGATTGGCTTGCTGTTAATCAAGTCATGCGGCATGAGGTTTTCTGTTTCGGCTTGACCGAGACGCTCTTTCACTGCACGCTCTACACGTGACAAACCGGCACGGAATTGGTTTTCAGCCAACTCGCCAACGCAACGTACACGACGATTGCCTAAGTGATCGATATCATCTACTTCGCCCTTACCGTTACGTAAATCTACGAGAGACTTAATGGTGTCGAGAATATCTTCGTTCGACAGAACCATTGCGCCTTCCATTTCTGGACGGTTCAAACGGCTATTGACCTTCATGCGGCCAACACGAGATAAGTCGTAGGTATCTTCACTATAGAACAAGCGCTGGAACAAGGCTTCAACAGCATCTTCTGTTGGAGGCTCACCAGGACGCATCATGCGATAGATGGCAATACGAGCGGCCATTTGATCGGCAGTTTCGTCAGTACGTAATGTCTGAGAAATGTACGCACCAGAATCTAAATCATTGGTGTAAATGGTTTCCAATTGCTTGATACCTGCATCGCGCAATGTAGCCAACAAATCTTCAGTGATTTCATCGTTAGCGTAAGCCAAGATTTCACCAGAATCTGGATCAACAATATTACGTGCAACCACACGACCAACTAAATAGTCGTCTGGTACAACGATTGTTTTTGTCTTAGCAGCCTCGAGTTCGCGAATATGTTTTGCATTAATACGCTTGTCTTTTTGAATGACAACTACGCCATTCTTATCAAGCACATCAAAGTTCGCTAATTGACCACGCAAGCGCTCTGGAACAAATTCCATTGATGCGCCATTGGCAGTCAATGCAAAATGATCAAAGTTAAAGAAGTTTGCAAGAATCTGTTCGTTGTTTAGGCCGATTGCTTTGAGCAAAATGGTGACAGGCATCTTACGACGACGGTCGACGCGGAAATACAGAATGTCTTTTGGATCAAACTCGAAGTCGAGCCATGAACCACGGTAAGGAATGATGCGCGCTGAGAACAGCAGCTTACCGGAACTATGAGTTTTGCCCTTATCGTGCTCAAAGAACACGCCTGGGGAGCGGTGTAGCTGAGAAACAATGACGCGCTCGGTGCCGTTGATCACAAAAGAACCGTTTTCGGTCATGAGCGGAATTTCGCCCATGTAAACTTCGCTCTCTTTAACCTCTTTTACCTTAGTAGGCGCTTCGCGATCATAAATAATCAAGCGAACTTTTGCACGTAAGGCAGAGTGGTAGGTATAACCACGTTGTTGACATTCTTTAACGTCAAATGGTGGCTGTGATAACTGGTAGGACACGTATTCCATACGCGCATAGCCGTTGTTAGACACAATTGGGAATGCTGAAGTAAAGGCAGCTTGAAGTCCCTCGGTAAGACGAGACATAGCTGGCTTTTCAGCCTGTAAAAATTTAGCGTAGGATTCCAGCTGCGTTGCGATCAGGTACGGAACCTGGTGGTTGTTTACTCGCTTAGCAAAGCTTTTACGGACTCGCTTGCGTTCGGTGAAGCTATAGTTCATTTCATCTCCGAATTCAGCGACTGTACAAAGATTTGGCGATTGGCCACTACCAATCACTGGCGGACAACACTAAATCGATAGACTTAGTGTCCGACCAAACTTGCATTCTGCAGTCGTATCAGAAGGCAAACCCGATTTCAATCAGAAATGAAATCGGGTTTGACCACTAATGGTCAAACCCAACATCGCTAACACCTCTTTTTGAGAAGCGCTAGCGCGGTTTGTATTACTTGAGTTCTGCTTTAGCGCCAGCTTCTTCAAGCTTCTTCTTAGCTTCTTCAGCAGTTTTCTTATCAACGCCTTCTTTGATTGGCTTAGGTGCACCATCAACTAAGTCCTTAGCTTCTTTCAAGCCAAGACCAGTAATTTCACGAACTGCTTTAATTACTGAAACTTTGTTTGCACCAGTTTCGAGCAAGTTAACAGTGAATTCTGTTTGCTCTTCTGCAGCAGCAGCACCACCACCACCGCCAGCAGGACCAGCAACAGCCATGGCTGCAGCTGAAACACCAAACTTCTCCTCGAACGCCTTAACTAAGTCGTTCAAGTCCATTACAGACATGCTACCTACTGCTTCAATAATTTCTTCTTTAGTAATCGCCATTTTTAGCTCCTAATACTTAAATAGTTAATCTGTCGCTTATTCAGCGGCAGGGGTTTCTTTTGCTTCTGTTCCAGCTTCTGGGGCTGCGGCTGCAGGCTCAGCGCTTGTCTCAGGAACGGCGGCTTGGGCAACTACTGCTGCCGGGGCTGCTACTTCTGCTACAGGTGCTGCGGCGGGAGCGGGTGCTCCAGCTGCCTTTTGTGCTGCTACTGCTCCCAATACGCGAGCCATCGCAGAGACAGGCGCCAACATCACACCTAACAACTGAGATAACAACTCATCGCGGCTTGGAATTGTTGCGAGAGCTTTTACGCCTGCAACGTCTAACAATTTGCCGTTATATAAGCCAGCTTTAATGACTAGCAAATCTTGAGTCTTAGCAAAGCCCTGTAATACTTTTGCCGAAGCAATCGGATCAGCAGAAATGCCGTAAATCAAGGGGCCAACCATCGAATTAGCAAGGGGCTCAAACTGTGTGCCTTGTGCAGCACGGCGTGCCAATGTGTTCTTCAAAACGCGAAGATATACACCTTGGTCACGTGCGCTAGCACGTAGCTTTGTCAACTGCTCTACTGGAATACCACGGTATTCAGCAAGCACGACGGTTTGGGCTCCAGCCAATTGAGCGCCGACATCAGCAACAATCGCTTTTTTGTCTTGTACATTCAAAGGCACGGTTTAACTCCATAAAAACCAACTGTTTCCAGTTGGGGTTACACACCAGCGTCTGATCATTTGTTCACAAAGCTTCTTGTGAAAATCTTTTCAGGGTCGCCATCTGCGCTGGCTATTACTTTCGTAACGATTAAGAATTAACTCTTTACAAGCAACTAATTCGCCAACGGTCTTTGATGTTCGACACACGCCCAAAGAGCGCAAGTCGACCCAAAGTTCTTTTTGTTACAGGCTACTTATTGAGCTGCCTGTAACGATGCTTGGTCTACACGTACGCCTGCACCCATGGTGCTACTTACGGCAACCTTCTTTAAATAAATACCCTTAGATGCAGGAGGTCTGGCTTTATTCAAGGCCTCAAGCAATGCAAGTAGGTTCGATTTCAATGCAGCTGGCTCGAATGAACGACGTCCAATGCTTGCATGAACGATACCGGCTTTGTCCACACGGAATTGCACTTGACCGGCTTTTGCATTCTTGACTGCAGTTGCTACATCAGGAGTAACAGTGCCAACTTTTGGATTTGGCATCAAACCACGTGGGCCTAATACTTGACCTAAGGTACCAACAATTTTCATTGTGTCAGGCGAAGCGATCAAAATATCAAAATCAATTTTGCCGCCTTTAATTTGTTCGGCTAGATCTTCCATGCCAACAATTTCTGCACCAGCAGCTTTAGCTTGTTCAGCTTTCTCACCTTGTGCAAAAACTGCTACGCGAACATGTTTACCTGTGCCGGCTGGGAGCACTACAGCACCTCGCACAACTTGGTCAGATTTCTTAGCGTCAATACCCAACTGAACAGCAACGTCGATTGACTCATCAAACTTTGCAGTTGCACACTCTTTAACAAGGTTCAATGCGTCTTCTAATGGGTAGAACTTATTGCGATCAACTTTAGATTGAATAGATTTAACGCGTTTAGATAACTTAGTCATGATTAGAGACCTTCCACAGTGATGCCCATGGAACGGGCGCTACCAGCGATTGTTCTAACAGCTGCATCCATATCGGCCGC
>JBILYO010000037.1:0-13969 GCA_044377685.1 Polynucleobacter sp.
TAGAGCGCCATCAGGAGTAAACACGCAGCCTTGGAAAGTTTATGTCTTAGAGGGAAAAATTCGAGATGAGCTTTGTGAAAAAGTCTGTCAAGCCTATGAAGCTGTTTCAAACAATCCTGCTTTAGCAGATGACTATAAAGAGACCTATAGTTATTACCCAGAAAAATGGTTTAGTCCTTACATTGATCGTCGTCGTGAAAATGGCTGGAGTCTCTACGGCTTATTGGGTATAGAGAAGGGTGAAAAGGAAAAGATGTTTTTGCAGCATCAGCGTAATTTCAGATTCTTTGATGCGCCAGTAGGACTCTTTTTTACGATTCATAAAGACTTGGGTACTGGATCTATTCTGGACTATGGAATGTTCTTGCAAAGCGTCATGATCTCAGCACAAAGTCATGGTTTAGCGACTTGTCCTCAGGCTGCTTGGAATAAATTTAGCAAGATCATCACCCCAATCATCGGTGCTGGTGAGGATGAGATGCTGGTCTGCGGTATGGCCCTGGGATATGCGGATCAGTCCCACAAGGTGAACACCTTCCAGACCCCCCGTGCAACAGTTGAGGAATTTACGACCTGGGTGAAGTAAGTGAGCCGATTAATTTAGAACTAGGGATTTCCCGAAGTAACACCGCGTACGCTTATCTCCTGTGCTATCGTCATCGATGACACAATCGCTGGGCTTAAATGAAAGGTTACTCAATGACTAACTTTTACGAACTAAAGTTTTATAAAAAAACAGCACTTATATTTTTCGGTCTATTTCTATCTTGTTTTAATCTCGGAACTGCTTTAGCAGACGCTTACCCTAGTAAACCAATACGCATCGTTGTGCCATATCCTCCAGGAGGCGGCAATGATGTTTTAGCCAGAATGTATGCGCCTGAATTATCCAAAGTATTAGGTCAGTCAGTGATTGTTGAGAATCGTCCCGGGGCAGGAGGTTCGATGGGTTCTGCAAGTGTTTCAAAATCAGCCCCAGATGGCTATACGCTTCTTATCGTTAATACGGTTCCCCATACAGCTTCGGCTGGGATCTATCCAAAACTTAGCTATGATCCTGTAAAAGATTTTTCTGGGGTTGCGCTTGTAGCCTCAAATCCCTATGTCATTGCCGTTAATCCAAATTTACCTGCAAAGAATATTTCTGAATTAATTGCCTTAGCTAAGGCACAGCCTGGTACTATTTATTATGGTTCAGCAGGCACTGGAAGTGTGACTCATTTAAATGCGGAATTATTCAAGATTGCTGTTAAAGCGAATATTGTCCACGTACCATATAAAGGCGGAGGCCCCGCTATTGCCGACTTATTAGGTGGCCAAGTTCAAATGACCGTTGAGAACGTATTTTTAATGGCCCCTTACTTTAAAGCAGGTCAACTTCGCCCAATTGCTGTAACCGGTTTGAAGCGATCTTCTATATTGCCTGATACGCCAACAATAGCAGAATCTGGTTATCCTAATTTTGAAATTATTGGTCAGTTTGGTTTTGTTGCGCCTGCCGGTACGCCTAATGACGTTATTTTGAAATTAAATAATGCTTTTAACAAAATTACAAATTCACCAGAAATTACCGCAAAGTTAAATGCTCAAGGAACTGATCCGCGTAGTATGACACCAGAGGCATTTCAATCTATTCTCAAATCTGAATCCGCTAAGTGGCTTGGGGTTATCAAGGATGCCAATATCCGCGGTGAATAAATTTTATTAGCCATAATTGAAAATAAACCAAGATTTTTCTATTCAAGTTTTAGAAACAGATGTACTGGTCTTGGGGGGCGGTCTTGCAGGGTTTCGTGCTGCAGTTAGTGCTAGAAATTCTGGTGCAGAGGTTATTGTCGCCTACCAAGCCCACGGAGCTTCTCAGTACATCATTGGGTTTAATGCGCCCTTGGGTGATTCGGATCCAAGAGATAATCCCGAAGTCTACTTTGACGATATAGTCAAAGGTGGATATGGTCTCAATGACCGTCAATTAGTCTCTGTAGTCGCCGAGGGTGCTATAGATGCTCTAAATGAATTAGTGTCTATTGGGATCCCCTTTGAGCGGGTTGGCAAAAAATTTGTTCAGCGTCATCTATCTGGTAATTCCTATCCTCGATCGGTATTTCATCCTAATGGAATTGGACGCCTCGCCCTTAAGGGCTTGATAGAGCACAGTAAAGCCATTGGGGTCAAGGAACAATCAGGGGTTAAAGTCATTAGCCTCCTTAAAGACGGCGATGAGGTTGTTGGGGCAATCCTTGCAAAAAAACATACTGGTGAATTCTTCGCGGTCCACGCTAATGCAGTTGTTATGGCTATGGGTGGAATAGGGGCTATTTATTCGGATAGCACCTATCCAACTGATGTTGCTTCTGATTCTTATGCGTTAGCTTTACAAGTTGGAGCAACATTAATTGATATGGAGTTTGTGCAGTTTGAACCAACAGTGGTCGTACATCCAGAGGGTGCTAAAGGCATGGAAATGCCAACTGCAATGTTAGGAGATGGTGCCCATCTGCTGAATTCTCTAGGTGAACGTTTCATGTTTAGGTATAACCCTGAATTTGGTGAAACGAAAATTGAAAAAGCAAAGATGGCGCTATGCATACAGCGTGAGATTGATGAAGGCAGAGGGCTTCCTGATGGAACTGTCTTATTTGATACTACTAAAGTGCCGCCAGAAAAATTAGAATCTTATATCCATCATTGCAAACGATTACGCAGCTCAGGATTGGAGCCTTTAACGGATCTTCCAAGAATTAGACCAGCAGCTCACAGCCACATGGGCGGAATTAAGGTGGATAAAAATTATTGGACAGGTATCTCAGGCTTTTATGCTGCAGGTGAAGCAAGTGGAGGCGTCCATGGAGCAAGTCGTTTAGCTGGCAATGGGGCAAGTGATGTCATCGTTTCAGGCGGTATCGCTGGGCGATCAGCTGCTAGTTTGAAAAAGAGTGGGGCCAAGCGAAATTGGGATCCCATTCATCACGCAGCATTAGAAAAAATTACATCTTTATCTAATAAGGCGGAAGGCATTAAGGCAGAAGAAATTAAAAAAGCGTTATGTGACACCATGCTTTTGTCTGCTGGGCTTATACGGGATAAGGCTGGCTTGAAAGAAGGGAAGAAAAAGTTAGGGGATCTGAAATTACTTTTAAATAAAGGGGTTCAGGCCAAGAGCTTACCTGATGCACTACGAGCATTGGAGGCTGAGCATATGTTATTGACTGCACAAGTTATTGTTGAGGCGGCTTTGGAAAGAACTGAAAGCAGAGGAGCGCATCGTCGAATCGATTATCCTGATAGTGATGATTCCTCTTGGCTTCATCATATTGGCTTTATGATGAACCAAGGACAGGAATTGAATCGTCTCAAAGTTCCGATTGAGTAATGTAGGTTAAAAAATAAGTGAGACTACGGTAATGAGCAATAAACCACTTAGTGGAATTAAGGTCCTCGACTTTACTAGGATGCTAGCAGGGCCCTACTGCACTATGCTTCTAGGGGATCTTGGCGCAGAAGTTATTAAAATTGAGGGCCCTAATGAGGGTGATCCAATTCGCACTCAAGGACCACCATTTTTTCACGATAGTGGAGTTACATTTTATGCAACAAACAGGAATAAGTATTCCTGTGCTATTAATATGCGCACTCCAGAGGGTAAGTTGCTTGCACAACAATTAGCAAGTAAAGCCGATATCATCGTTGAAAATTTTCGCCCAGAAGTGATGACGCAATTAGGCTTGGATTACGAATCACTAAGTAAAAAAAATCCTAAACTCATTTATGCATCTCTTTCTGGTTACGGTGCTGATGGCCCTGAAAGTGAAAAAGGCGCATTTGATTTAACCATCCAAGCTGTTGGTGGATATATGAGTATCACTGGTGAGCATGGTGGGGCACCGGTAAAACTTGGCACTTCAGCCTTTGATATTGTTGCTGGTATGAACACTCAATCTGGAATTTTGGCCGCTTTATTTCATCGAAGCAATACTGGCAAGGGTCAAAAGATTGAAACAAGTTTACTAGAGGGTGAGGTTGCCTTTTTAGCGAATGTAGGCCTGGATTACTTAATGTTTGGTAATATTCCGCAAAAATGGGGATCTGAGCATCCGCAGGCCGTTCCATATAAAGCATTTGAAACTAATGATGGGTGGTTAGTAATCGGAGCTGCGATTCAAAACCTCTATGAGAAGTTTATGCACGCATTAGATAGGGATGATTTGATAGTCAATCCCAGTTATGCAAATTTGGCTGGTAGAACACAAAATCGTAACGATCTATATGCAATCCTGGATAGCGAAGTAAAAAAGTACTCTGCTCATGAGTTAACGCAAAAATTAGAAAAAGCTGGCGTTCCATGTGCGCCAGTAAATGACATAAAAGCGGTTTTTGAGAATACACAGGTACTTCATAGAAAAATGCTTGGCCATCTTGAGCATCCAAGTTATGGAAAGATTCCAACAATTGGACCTGCAGTTAAATATTCTGCTTTTGAATCTGCTGGCGAATGGATTGCTCCCCCATTATTGGGTGAACATACTCAGCATGTGTTGGAGACATGGTTGGGTTATGACCATGCAGAGATTGCCAGCCTTCGAGAAAAGAAAGTATTTGGTTAGTTTTAATAAAATTTTAGGGGATGTATGTCTGAGAATAAAAATATCGACTCTAGCGATGTAGATCCGTTTTCCAATGCAAAGGTTGGAATGAGTTCAAGCTTTACTAAAACTGTTACTGAGTCGGATGTGTATTTATATGCTGGAATTACTGGAGATTTTTCTCCTAATCATGTGGATGCTGAATTCATGTCGAAAGGTGCATATGGGGAGCGCGTCGCTCATGGCACGCTAATGCTTGGATTTATGTCTGCAGCTTCTGCCAAAATGTATCTTGGCCGGACTGTTTCTCAGGGATATGACCGTGTACGCTTTTTAAAGCCAGTGCGTTTTGGTGACACAATTACCACTCTCTATAAAGTCAGCTCGATAGATCCTGTGAAAAAGAAAATTATTTCTGAAGTGACATGCACCAACCAAAATGGTGAGCTAGTTGCAGTAGCAACCAATATTAGAGTCCATATTGGATAAAACGAAGGTATTTATATGAGTGTTTTGTTAAGTACCATTAATGGTAGCTCGCTAGTATTGGAGATGAATCGTCCTGAGTCCATGAATGCCATGTCGAGCGAGTTGGCAAACTCACTTTTATCTGCTGTATTAAGTGCGGGTGAAAATGACAAAATACGTGCAATTATTATTACTGGCGCTGGCGATAAGGCATTTTGCGCTGGCACCGATCTGAAAGAGCGACGTCATTTAAATCCCGATCAGAAATGGGAGCAGAGCAGGTCACTATTTCATCTTAACGAAGCAATTAGAAACTCTTCGCTACCTGTTATTGCAGCAATTAATGGCTGGTGCTTAGGTGGCGGTTTTGAGCTCGCACTATATTGTGATTTAAGAATCGCAACACCTGAATCTAAATTTGGTTGGCCTGAGATGACTTTGGGGGCTTATCCTGGAGGTGGTGGAGCGGTAATGTTGCCAAGAATTATTGGGCAAGCAAAGGCCAAAGAGCTATTCTTTACCGCAAGACGAATTGAAGCTGTTGAAGCCTTGAATTTAGGGATTATCAATGCCATTGCCTCTAAAGAGGAACTAATGAATAAAGCTCAAGAATTTGTTAATGGAATTGAAACGACCAGCCCACTAGGTTTAGCCGCTATTAAAAAATCTATTAATGATGGTGCAGATATTCCTTTTGATGAAGCTGTTAAGGTTGATCAAATGATGCGTAGACCGCTCGAATCTACAGAAGACTACAGTGAGGGCTTGCTCGCACATTTTGAAAAAAGAAGAGCAATTTTTAAAGGTAGATAGGCATTAACCCAAATACCTTATTTCATCTTTATATTATTTTTTCTTTCTTCAGTTGCTCTATTGACTCTTCTGAATAACCTAAAAGTTGATTCAGAATTTCAAAGTTTGAATCTCCCAACTTGGGGGGTGGGCGCTTATATTCTGGCGGAGTACTTTGGAGTCTAAGAGGGCTTGCAATGGTAGAGATGATCGAACCATCTTCATATGGCGTATCTACCTTGATCCCTCTGTGAATGACATGTGGATCTGCAAATACTTGCTGATAATTATTAATCGGTCCGCAAGGGACATCATGTTGTTCTAGTATGGTGATCCACTCATTCATGCCTTTTTCAAGCATCGTTTTGGCAAGCTGTGGAATCAGCTCTGAACGCCCAGTAATGCGTCCTGTTACCTTTTCCCACTTTGGATCTATAGCTAAGTCAGGGCGATTGATGGCTTCGCAATATCGTTGCCACTGAGTATCATTGCCGACAGCAATCACGATTTCCCCATCTTTGACGGCAAATACTTGATAGGGAACAAGGCTTGCATGTGCATTACCATAACGAAAAGGAATCTTGCCATCAGCAAAGAAACCTGTGATTTGATTGCCGCCTAGAGCAATGATGCCATCTAGTAATGCCATATCAATATACTGGCCAAGCCCTGTTTGATCGCGACTATTGAGGGCAGCAAGAATGGCAATGGTGCTATACATACCAGTGATGACGTCAGCAACTGCTACACCCAACTTTTGTGGCCCACCACCAGGCTCGGCATCGGCCTCACCTGTAATGCTCATCATTCCACCAATCGCCTGGAAAACAAAGTCATACCCAGGTTTATGAGCGTTAGGACCATCTTGACCATAACCGGTAATAGAGCAATAGACTAATTTGGAATTAATTACTTTTAGACTTTCATAGTCTAGGCCATAACGTTTTAGATCCCCGAGCTTATAGTTTTCAATAACAACATCACTGATCTTGACCAACTCTTCAATAATTTTTTTACCTTGAGGGGATGAGATGTTAAGGGTGAGCGATTTTTTACCACGATTTGCAGCGGCAAAATAACTTGATATCTTTCCCTCCAGATTAATCCATGGAGGACCCCAGGCTCTCGTATCATCTCCATGCACAGGGCGCTCTACTTTAATGACTTCTGCACCTAAGTCAGCAAGATTTTGCGTGCACCACGGGCCCGCTAGGATTCTAGAAAGATCTAGTACCCTAATATGGGATAAAGCCCCCGAATTTTTACTGATTGATTTCTGGTTGGTCACGATTAATCAATCTTAACATTTGCATCTGAAATCACCTTAGCCCATTTAGTAATTTCAGCATCAACATATTTAGCGTACTCGGCTTGGGACATGTTGCCAGCATCAGCGCCCTGTTCAGAAAATTGATTTTTTACTTGAGGGCTCTGTAGAGTTGCTACAACATCACCGGAAATTTTCCTTAATAAATCTGGCGACATTTGGGGTGGAGCATACATTCCAAACCAGGCAAGAGCTTCAAATCCTTTAAGACCTGATTCGCTAATGGTAGGAACATTGGGTAAGGCTGAACTTCGAGTGAGGGAAGTGACTCCAAGAGCGCGTAGCTTTCCAGCTTTGATATGACTAAGAACCCCAGGAATAGAGTCAAACATTACTGAGATTTGATTTCCTAAAAGATCATTTAGGGCAGGAGCGGCACCCTTATAGGGAACATGCACCATATCAATTTTTGCCATTGATTTGAATAATTCCCCAGATAGATGATTTGCACCCCCATTACCAGATGAACCAAACATCACCTTACCTGGATTGGCTTTGGCAAAAGTAATTAACTCTTGGATATTATTTACTGGAAAAGCTGGGTTAACCACTAATACGTTAGGCACCCCTGCAACCAGGCTAATAGGGGTAAAGTCTGTGCGGGTGTTGTACTTTAAGTTTTTATAGAGGCTTGGATTGATAACATGATGTGTCGCTGTAACCATTAGGGTGTAACCATCAGGCGGCATATTCGTTAACTGCTCTGAAAAAATAGTGCCACTTGCCCCTGGTTTATTTTCTACTACAACCGATTGTCCCCATTTCTTTGTGAGTTCATTGGCGAGCACGCGGGCAAGAATATCCGTAGTACCCCCTGGCGGAAATGGAACCACAATCTTCACTGGGCCGTTGGGATAATTCTGTGCATATGCCCCGCTTGTGAAAAGTAGAAAAAGTACAAAAAAAGTCTTTTGTAGAAAGTTAGAAAATGTTTTCATTCATTACCCCTTAGTTTTCACTGAATCTTAGTTGGAAACTCAACAAGAGCTTCACCTACGGCAACTACTTCATTTCTTTGATTATTAACGCTGACTTCCAATGAGACCCAATGACCTTTTTGGGTTGACTTTAAAGAGGTGATGATGGCGCTTGGTGTAATCGTATCTCCAGGTTTTACTGGCGACTTCCAGCGAGTTTCTAGTCTTCTATGAATCCCGCCAAGAGGGTATAGCCAATCGGTCAGCATTTTGGAGATGACTCCAAAATTATTCATACCATGCATGATGATGCCCCCAAACTGGGTTTTTCCAAAACTGTTTTTCATATATTCATCATCAAGATGGAGGGGATTAAAGTCTAGGGAGGCTTCACAGAACTCTCGGATGGATTCTCGAGTTGGATGAAAGGACGTCCCAGTAATTTTTTGTCCAATACTGAATTGTTCAAATGCAGCGCTCATAATGTTAGTCTCTATTTTAATTTATAAGGTGGGTGAGTGTTTAGGCTGGGCGAATGGTCCAGCCTCGACCAGAGCAAATTACTTCATTATTTTGGTTAAAGAAAACGTTGTCATGAATCACGAACAGGCGATCTTTTTTGATAAATTTATCCAGGGCTCTTGCTTCTAGTCTAATCACATCGCCAGGCCTAGCAGGAAGGTTGTAACTCCAAGACTGTCCAGCATTAATTGTTCCAGGGCTGCGCATCCAGTCATCTACTGGAGTACACGAAAACATGAGCAGGATATGAATTGCTGGAGGGGCGATGATTCCCTTATAAGGAGTTGTCTTAGCGTAGTCCTCATCAAAATAGATAGGGTGCGTATCGCCCAATACTTTACAAAGTTTTTGAATTGCTTCAAGCGTTAATGTATAAGGAATTGTTTTTCTGGGTTGACCTGGAATAATGTCATCCCAGATTTTCCTTACCTCAGCATGCTTCCAAAAATCAGTCTCAAAATCAGTAGTAGTCATAAATTATTTCGTTAAGTGGTTATCAAAAAAATCAAGGGTAACTTTAAGGGCTTCATCTGCCTCTGCTTTTCTATAGGTCAGACCACCATGCCTAGCAAATGCATGGTCTGCCTCAGGGTACTTGTGAATAGTAACTAGCGGACTTGCGCCAAGCCTTCTTTCTAGTAAGTCATTCACTTCTTTTTGCACCCATCTATCTTTCATTGCCATGTGAAGTAGGAAAGGGCGATGCAGATTTTTAACTTCTTTGATTTCATGTTCTATATAAGTGCCGTAATAGGCCACTGCGCAATCAATATCAGTTCTGCAACACATTAGGTAGCAAAGTTTGCCCCCAAGACAATATCCTACTGCACCTACCTTGCCATCAAAGCCAGGCAAATTTTTAAGATACTGGGCCGTTTGATTCATATCTTGTACGGCTAAGTTGTAATCAAAGTCGTAGTACAAATCAAACGCTTTAATGACATCCTGCGGATTTTTATCAGAAAGATCTACATTGGGTTCTTGTCGCCAAAAGACATCAGGCACAAGGCATATATAGCCGGCATCTGCAAGCTCTTTAGCATGAGTACGCATAGTTTCATTAACACCCCAAATTTCCATAATGGCAATCACTGCACCTTTAGGCGGACCATCTGGCAATGCCAGATAAGCGCCCATATTGCCATCCCGTAATGGAACGATAACTGTACTTGCTTTCATTATTTTGTTTCTCTGTTATTTAGGTTGTTCTTTTTACCTCTTCCTCATAATATAACTACAAAATTAAAAGAACAGCTAAGGAGATGCAATGGAGCAGTACAGCGAAGTAGCCCATGGTATGCAAATTGATTGGGATGTTGGCATACCAATGGAGGATGGCATTGTTCTCCGTGCAGATATTTTTAGGCCAATTGATGCAGGGCAATATCCAGTAATCTTGAGTTACGGCCCCTATGGAAAGGGTTTAGCATTTCAAGAAGGGTTTTCTGGCGGCTGGGATCGATTAGTCGCAGCTCTTCCCGAAGTTGCTGAGGGTAGTACTAATACTTATGCAAACTTTGAAGTTGTTGATCCAGAAAAGTGGGTTCCCGATGGATATATTTGCATTCGTGTTGATGCACGTGGATCGGGCAATTCTCCGGGTTTCTTAAGTCCCAAATCAATTCGTGAAACACAAGATATGTATCAATGCATTGAGTGGGCAGCTATTCAGCCCTGGTCAAATGGCAAGGTGGGGCTTAATGGTATTTCATATTACGCAACAAACCAATGGTATGTAGCATCGATGCAACCACCGCACTTAGCTGCCATATGTGTCTGGGAAGGTGCGGCTGACTACTATCGCGACAATACACATCATGGCGGAATATTAAGCCAGTTTTTGGTAACTCTTTATAACTGGGCTGTTTGGAGAGTGCAGTATGGAGTTGGAAAAAATGGTCTGAAAAGTAGAGCAAATGGACGTTGGATTGCTGGTGAGGAAACCCTATCTCCAGAAGAACTACGTGCAAATCGAATTGATATTGAGAGCTCTCTTCTTTCTCATCCCTTAGATGATGGCTACTATAAGGACCGCTCTGCCAACTGGTCAAAAATCAAGGTTCCATTTTTATCGGCTGCTAATTGGGGTGGTCAAGGGCTTCATCCAAGAGGAAATTTTGAGGGCTTTACAAGAGCTAGCTCTTCTCAAAAATGGCTTGAGGCACATGGGCTATCTCACTGGACGCATTTTTATACTAACTATGGAATCGAACTACAAAAGCGTTTTTTTGGACATTTTTTAAAGGGCGAGAATACGGGTTGGAATAAGCAACCACCTGTGCAGTTACAAATCCGCCATGTTGATAAGTTTGTGCAGCGTGCAGAAAATGAGTGGCCGCTCAAAAGAACGCAATGGACCAAGTTTTACCTAAACTTAGATACTTTAACTTTAGATCAAGTTCCAAATAATAGCTCTGCAAATATTTCATATGATCCTACTGGCGATGGTATTCGATTTGTATCAAAGCCATTTGATGTTGATACAGAGATAACGGGTCCACTAGCAGCAAAAATATTTGCTGCCTCCGAAAGTAAGGACGCTGATCTATTTTTAGCTTTCCATTTAATTGATCCAGATGGAAAGGAAATTACTTTCCAAGGATCTAATGATCCTCATACCCCAATTGGCCTTGGCTGGCTAAGAGCATCTCATAGGAAGCTGGACGATAAATTAAGCCTGCCTCATCGACCCTATCATTCGCATGACGAAATTTGGCCCCTGACCCCAGGTAAAGCTGAAGAGTTAGATATTGAAATTTGGCCTACCTGTATTGTGGTGCCTAAGGGTTATCAGATTGCCTTGACTATCAAAGGCAATGATTATCGTTATGATGGTCCTACTATTAAGATTCCTGGCATAGGTTATGAAATGTTTGGTGTTGGACCTTGTGTGCATACCCATCCCAAGGACCGGCCTGCTGAAATTTTTAATGCAAAGGTAAGGCTTGTGGCTGACGTTACTCACCAACCCTATTTGTTGCTTCCCATTGTTCCTAAAAAAGAGGTATGAAATGCAAATTTTTCGTAAACTAATGTATTGCTGGATTATTTTTTCAAGTGGCTTTGTTTATTCACAGGAGGCTTACCCTAATAAGCCTATAAAAATTTTTGTGGGTTTTCCCGCTGGAACATCTACCGATATTATTGCTAGGGTATATGCGCAAAACTTAAGTGAAACTTTGAAAGTACCAGTAGTGGTTGAGAATAAGGCTGGAGCATCAAGCAATATAGCTGCAGAAATTGTTTTTAATTCTGAGCCAAATGGCTACACATTATTATTAGGTACTATTGCTAATAGTATTAGCGCCAACCTTTATAAAAATCTCGAATTTAACTTTGCCAATGATTTCGCTCCAATTGCCATGGTCGGTAGCGCTACAACTGTTTTAGTGGTGAAGGCAGGCTCGAATATTTCAAATGTGCAGGATTTGATTAATTTAGCAAAGTCCAATCCCAAGGATGTTAGCTATGGTTCAGCAGGGATTGGCACCGCTCCACATATGGCTGGGGAGCTCCTCAACCTAATGGCGGGAACTACTATGTTGCATATTCCGTACAAGGGAAACAACCAAGCAATCACCGATCTAATCGGCGGTCAACTAACAGCTGTTTTTACACCACTTCCGACTGCTATCAATTTCATTAGAGATGGTAAGGTAAAAGCATTGGCTGTCACAGCACCTAAGCGTTCAAGTCAATTATCAGATGTACCAACCTTATCTGAGTCTGGATTTTCAGGATTTGATACATCTATTTGGTATGGATTTTTAGCTCCCAAGAAAACGCCAAGGGCTGTTATTACCCAGCTTTCGGATGTATTGAAAAAGGCTTCAAATACACCCGGGGTAAAGGCACAATTAAATACAAACGGGGCAGAAGCTAGTTATGCTGGGTCCGATGAATTTGGTAAATACATTCAGTCTGAAACACAAAAGTGGCAGAAGGTAATTGAAAAGTCTAAAGTCACCATTGAATAATCTAATTTAAAGACAGACATTACGTATACAGGGGATTAGCTTGGACTCAAATCAAAAACCTTCCATTGGATTTATTGGGCTTGGAATTATGGGGGCGAGCATGGCAGGACATTTGCTTGCTGCTGGTTATCCTGTCAATGTATACAACCGCTCTAAAGAAAAAACAAACGCTTTAGTAGAGAAGGGCGCTCAGTGGTGCAATACAGTAGGCGATCTCGCTGCAAATTCTCATGTCATTATTACGATGGTCGGCTATCCGTCTGATGTGGAAGAGATTTACTTTGGCGCAGGCAAGATCTTAGACAAAGCAAAAAATGCCTATTTAATAGATATGACTACTTCAAGTCCCTCGCTTGCAGTACGAATTGCACAAGAGGCTGAAAAGAGAGGCTGTCATTCATTAGATGCACCAGTATCTGGTGGAGATATTGGCGCTCGTAACGCTAAGCTTTCCATTATGGTTGGCGGTAAACAGGCTGATTTTGATGCGGTACTGCCGATTCTGAAAATGATGGGCAGCAACATCGTCTTGCAGGGCGGCCCAGGAGCCGGCCAACATACCAAAATGTGTAATCAGATTGTGGTTGCAGGCACCATTATGGGTGTCAGCGAGGGATTGGCCTATGCCAAGCAAGCAGGTCTTGACGCAAGTAGAGTGATGGAGTCAATTGGTGGTGGTGCAGCATCCGGTTTTCAGTTGCTCAATTCAGGAGCAAAAATGATTGCTGGTGACTTTGCCCCTGGCTTTTATGTTGAGCACTTTCTGAAAGATTTGGGTATCGCTTTGGATGAGGCAGATAAGAACAAATTAGATATGCCCGCATTATCCCTAGCCAAACGTTTGTATAGTGAATTAGTTGCCAAGGGATGTGGACGTAATGGCACTCAAGTGCTCTATACCAAATATATTCCTAAATAAGGATATGCCGCTAAGGCTGCTATGAAGTTTCGTTTGCGTCAGATGGAAGTTTTTAGGTCAGTCATGCTGACTGGAACGATTAGTGGTGCTGCAAAAATGCTCTTTATTTCTCAGCCAGCGGTTAGTCGACTCATTTCCCAGACAGAAGAGTCTCTCGGCTATAAATTATTTAATCGCGTTAAGGGAAAGTTGGTGCCCACCCCAGAAGGTGAGGCTTTATATAACGAGGTTGAGGACTTTTATCAACACGCACAGCGCGTAGATGATTTTGCTTCTGATCTTTTACATGGTCCAGCCGGTGTTCTCAATATTGCTTCTAGCCCTTGCTTGAGTTATTCAGTGATGCCAGAAGCAATAACCCGTTTTACAAGACGCTATCCCGGAATTCAGGTGAATTATCACACCACTATGCTTAATAGCATGGCCCAGGAAATTTTAAGTAACAAAGTTGATTTGGCTGTTTC
>JBILYO010000164.1:0-4751 GCA_044377685.1 Polynucleobacter sp.
GAATAGTCCATATAAAGAATGCAGAGTATTGGAATGGGGACTTTTTCAAATGGACTCTCTACCACTGGGCACTTAGCTTAAAGCGATCAGCACTATACACAAGGGAAGCTGTTGCACCCACAGGCAATGTCAACTTATCTGACTGATGTCCAAAAGGTAATCCAGTCAGAATCGGAATTGTACGTGGTAAACGACTTCGAATCAATGCAATAGCAGTCTCTAAAGAATAACCTCGGTCATTCTCATATAAACGATATGCTGAAAAGCCTCCTAATAGAATCGCCGCTTGGTTTTTCAAAATACCGGCATCGAGTAATTGCATCAGCATTCTTTCAATCCGGTAAGGATGCTCATTCACGTCCTCTAGAAAAAGAATGCCGCCTTCTGTTTGAGCTACAGTAGGCATATAAGGCGTGCCGATCAAACTCGTGATGACCGTTAAATTTCCGCCCCAAAGCATTCCTGAAATCGAATCAGAAGCTTGGTTACCCAGATAAGATTGTGGGGTCAAGACTTCGCAGTCAAGCTGCCGCTGATCAACTGCCTTTTGAAAGTGCTCCCACATGAATTCATTAGGTGAAATAGCCTGACCATCATCATTAACTCGTCCAAAGTCATAGTTGAGCATCGGTCCTGACAAGGTGACTGCACCATTCTTAGCCAACAAAGCCAACTCAAAGGCAGTGAAATCGCTATGACCACAAATCTGCAAACCATTCTGGATTGCTTTTGCAATTGCAGACCATTCAATATTAGGTAGTAAACGGTGAATGCCATAACCACCTCGCATGGCCATCACTAGTTTATGAGGTGCTAATTGAGTAAGCTGGTTTAACTCAGCCAAGCGCTCCACGTCCTTACCTGCAAAACGTTCAGAAACCCGTTCTACGCAAGTAGCATTTTCAATTTGAATTCCCTGAGCACTAAGCCATTCAATCCCTAGCAAAGGACTTTTTGCATCTAGGCTCGCACCCGAAGGAGCTATCAGATGAATTGTTTTCAACGTCGCTCCTTAAAGAAGTTTCTTAGTAATTGACCGCATTCATCACCCATGATTCCGCCTTCAATACTGGTCTGATGGTTAATCTGCTTTATGGCAAATAGATCTACCACGCTACCAGCTGCTCCAGTTTTAGGGTCTGGCGCCCCGAACACAATCCGATCTACTCTAGCATGTAACATGGCACCTACACACATGGCACATGGCTCTAGAGTGACATATAGGGTGGTTCCAGGCAAGCGGTAATTTTTTTCTGCAAGCGCCGCTTGTCTTAAAGCTAACATTTCTGCATGAGCACTGGGATCATGGTTGGTGATGGGTTTATTAAAGGCCTTGGATATCACCTGCCCATCTCGCACTAGTACCGCACCAACCGGAACCTCTCCTGCAATAGCAGCTAAGTGAGCCTGCTCAATGGCCTGTTGCATAAATTGACGGTCAAGTGCTGCTTGCATGATTTACTAACCGTTCACATCCGCCCAACAATTGGGGGTCTCATAAAGACGAAGGGCTGTTAATACTAGATGCCCCCCAAAAGCTTGCTGAAAAATTGGCTGCAATATTGCAAATGCCGTATTGGCTAAATTTTCTACTGTAGGTACATGCTCCATGATCACCGTCTTATGATTGGGCAGTGAATCTAGGAAAGAAACTAAGACCTCATCCTCCTTGGCTACCAAAAAGGCGTGATCCCAAAGTTCTACAACATGCTGATTGGTCAATCGCTTGATATCACTAAAGTCCAGCACCATACCATCATCTGCTTTGCCGGGATGGTCTGCAATTTCACCTGTTAAGGTCACTTCTATCGCATAGCGATGGCCATGTAAATGTTTACATTGACCGTCATGATTGGGTATGCGATGTCCAGAATCAAATTCAAGACGACGGGTGATAGAGACAATACGTGATTTAGTAGTCATTCTGGCTTAAAAGTATTTCTGGCTAGTGCCAAATTATCGAATTCCAATGAGTTTATGGGATTGAAGGCTTAACCTCCAAAGTGGTCTCTTTTGACATAAGCGTACCGCTAATTCTGTATTCTTTTCAAGGTCTAAGCCATCCATTGGTTGCAAAAATCGATGACGATAATCCATCTTTTCAAAACGAGCCAACAAAGTCTCTAGTGAATGGTGATTGGATTGCGGAATGACGAGTTTGAGCTCATCAGCCTGTAATACGATCAAATCTGAACCCGCCTTAGGGCTGACACAAACCCAATCCACCCCTTTTGGAATCTTAATAGTGCCGTTAGTTTCTATCGCTACTTCGAAACCTTTTTGATGAAGGACATCAATTAATGGCACATCAAGTTGCAGTAAAGGCTCGCCACCAGTAAAAACGACATAACGTTGTTGTGGTCCAGCCAAGGTACTATTCCAAGCCTGCTCAATAGTATCGGCAAGATCAGCTGCATTCTCAAACTTTCCGCCACCATCTCCATCACTGCCTATAAAGTCAGTATCGCAAAATTGACAAATGGCAGTGGCACGATCTTCCTCTCGACCACTCCATAAATTACAACCAGCAAAACGACAAAAGACCGCGGCTCTGCCACTATGAGCGCCCTCACCCTGAAGGGTAGGAAAAAGTTCTTTAACGGTATACATGGTAATCGCCTATTTTAAGCGCATTACCGATACCTTTGATTTACTTCCAAGAGATCAACTCCCACTCAAGGTAGTCCTCCCAATACGCATTTGACCAAAAAACACCTTGCGTAATGTAACGACCAAAGGATCTGCGAATAACCCACCGCCCGATTTCTGGGGATAACCAGACATCTGCTTCACGATTGTTTCCGACTCTGAATACATCATTACTCTCAAAATAAGGATTCTCATTGAGATATTTGAGGACGGTAAATTGGCCAGCAGGTACCGAAATTCTCTCCCACTGAAGTGCTTTACTCACTAAACCCCAGTAATAACTGGCATTGGGATTATTTGGAATTTGATAACGAGTGCGATAAAAGCCAGACCAATCCGGAATCAATTTTTCTGGCCATAACGGTAAGGCCTCCTGAAATCGTTGCGTTGGATTCCATTGGGGATCTTGTATTACATAACCCCAAGAATCTTGAATTTCATCGGGTAATCTTCCAAACTTTTGACCAGTCCGCTCAATTCGTATTTGTGGCTTGAGTGATACCACGGTCTCTGTAACGATATCGACAAGCTCTTGATTGAAAACATTGCGTACCTGATAAACCCATTGCTGCCCCACTTGTGGAGGGCGCATAGTCGGTAGATTAATAGGGGCAGATAATGGAGTTGAAGTGGGATAGGGTTGAGAAGTAATACAACCGACTAGCAATATCGGCAATACTAATGAACATAATGTACGCAACATTGTTATTTATATGAAGTTAATTGCCATTGATAGCTATCTTCCAAATTGGGGGTGCCTAATTGACCCGCAATCATGTATGAGCCAGAAATCTCTCGCACAACCCAGCGACCAATACTAGGAGCAAACCATATCGTTTCTTTACGAATACAGTTCACTTTATTAGCATCATCACTCTCATATTGAATCAGGTTTTGATAGCGCAGGGTTAAAAATGTTCCAGCAGGGACTGTGACCTGCTCCCACCCATGAACACTCATATACTCCTGCCAGGTATATAAGTTGCCAGGATAGCCAGCTATTGAGTATTTTGTAATGAATTGCTTTGCCCACCTATCTGAAAGCTCTTGGGGCCACAAGGCAATGGGCGGGCTAAAGCTGATCGTTCGCGACCAATGCGGATCTGTGATCACCGTGCCCCAAGGACCCTGTACTTCATTCGAATACCTTCCACCATTCTCATCCGTTCTTTCAATGGTAATCGTAGCGCCAATACTCGCTACTCGATCAGTGACAAGCCCTAAATTTTTTCCATTAAATATATCGCGCTGGTTATAGGTCCATTCCTGTCCTACCTTAGGTGCGCGAATAATAGGAGTAGGCTGAGGTTGCGTGATCGGCGTACCCCTTTGATACCCTAGCGGTGTACCACAAGCTATTGGAGTTAATGCAATCGAAGCGATAAAAGTTCGACGTGATATGTTCATTTTTGGTTCTCCGAATTGATCTGATATTCAATACATTAGTCAATGCCTAAAAGGTCAAGCTCTTCGTTTGTAAATCCAGCCTGTTTTCTACCTTCAAGATTAAAGGGTCCTCTTAAAACTGGTGCACGATATTTCCTTGCTAATTCTTTATATGTTGTGATGGCCGAGAGATTATTTTTCTCACATAAGAAATTAAACCATTTATTGCCAATCAATACATGACCAATTTCATCCTTCAAAATAATTTCTAATATCTCTACCGCTTGTATATCTTTGATTTGCTTGAATCGTTCACGAATCATCGGAACTGCGTCTAAGCCTCTGGCCTCCATGGTTCTAGGAACCAAGGCCATGCGAGCAATGACTGCATCGGTAGTTCGTTCTACCATCTCCCACAAGCTATTGTGCGCCAGAAAATCACCATACATATAACCCATCTGCTTTAAGTAAGCCTCTAGCAAACTAAAGTGGTAGGCCTCTTCTTTTGTTACCTTGAGCCAATCCTCGTAATATGATGCTGGCATTCCCTTAAAGCGCCAAATTGCGTCTAAAGCAAGATTCATGGCATTAAATTCAATATGAGCCAGAGAATGTAATAAAGAAGCGCGACCTTGATCAGTATTCATCGCACGCTTGGGAACTTCTAATGGCGGAACCAAGTCAGGTTTTTGTGGTCGCCCTGGAATGCAAAACAT
>JBILYO010000176.1:0-4436 GCA_044377685.1 Polynucleobacter sp.
ATTTAGAGGTGAAATTGACTCTAGAACATCAGATGGCAAACTAAGATGTGTAGGTCCAGGCCTTCCTGATTTTGCTACTCGTATTGCCTTTGCTAAATCAAAGCCCAGATCCTCTATTTTTTGACAAGTCCAAGATGCTTTTGTTAAAGGAGCAGCAATAGTCGCTTGCGCCATTTCTTGAAATGCACCTTTACCAAGCTGATTCAGTGGGGCATGGCCTGAAATCAAAACTACTGGAGATTCAGCCATAGAAGTGGTGTACAGCGCTGAGATTGCATTCGCATGTCCTGGCCCGCCCGTGACTAAAGCAATTCCAACCTTTCCAGTTAATCTTGCCCATGCATCCGCCATGTGGACAGCAGCTGCTTCATGACGAGTATGAATGAGCTCAATATTAGAATCAAATATGGCGTTATAAATCGGCATGATGTGATTGCCAGATAGTGTAAAAACTTTTTCTACACCTGCTTGCTCTAGAGCACTCACAACCATTTCAGCACCGTTTGTGATTTTTTTCATCATATAAAAGCTTCATCCTAGGACTTTAAAATAATATTATTTGACAACAATAGAGAATACGTTATTTTTTTGCTTATTAAGTCAAAGCAAATTGTTTTTGACTAAAAGTTTTAATAAATACGATGTGGTTCACCTTGCGCGATAAATGCACTCAGAAGAGAGACCTGCTTGAGCTGAAATTAGTAGTAACCCTTAATCAGCTAACTAGCCTGTTTTGAGGAGGGATTTAAAGCGCTAACAAATTGATATTACTATTTTAATGGCTTGAGAACCTCATTTTTTTAGGGTAGAGTCATTTATGTTTAGTTTCTTTGCAGATCAATCTAAGGGTGAATAGAGGAATTAAGATGAACTCAATCAGCCCCTTTTCTCCGGTAAGTGACATTCCTCTTTCTGTTGAGGGATCCTGCGCATGGATGGGTAGTCAAATTCAAGATGATCCTAGGTGGATTGTGCGGTGGAACTCAGAGCAAATCACAGAGCTTGAAGAGGCGGCTGATCATTTTCTAAATTTAGGAATTCCGCTTGAAAATATTACGCCAGAGTTGTTTCCTCTCACAAAACTACCTTCTTTTATTGACGAAACTTTGAATGAACTCCTATTGGGGCGTGGTTTTGTCATGTTTAGAGGGCTACCAATTGAAAACTGGCCAATAGAAAAGATTGCAGCTATTTATATGGGGCTTGGGCGTCATATGGGTTCGCTACGGAGTAGTAATGGAAAAGGTCACTTGCTTGGACACGTGCGCGATCAAGGCGCGAAAGTAGAAGCCGGAGCACGTTTTTATCAAACTAATAAGAAGCTTGATTACCATACTGATTCGGCAGATATTGTTGGCCTACTTTGTTTGAAGAAAGCCAAAGAGGGTGGTGAATCTTTTATTGCTAGCTCTATGATGCTCTACAACAAAATAATAGAACGTCGCCCCGACTTGATCCCTGCGATGTTTACACCATATCCAACAGATCGCCGAGGAGAAGTTCCAGAAGGGCTTGATCCTTGGTTTGAGATCCCCATCTTTAATTGGTATCAAGGATACCTATCCTGCGTATATTTACGTCGCTATATAGAGGATGCACAAGCGCGCTTCCCACATGCTCCGAGACTAAGTCAGCAGCAAGTTGAAGTGATGGATGAAATCGATGCTATTTTGCAAGAACCAGGCTTTGCCCTTCAGATGGCTTTTGAACCGGGTGATATTCAGTTACTGCATAACCACCAAATTCTGCACTCTAGAAATGATTTTGAAAATTGGCCCGATCCTCAGCTACAACGTCATTTGCTTCGACTCTGGGTTGCACCTCCGTCTGCAAGACCATTGCCAAATTATTTTGAGTCCCGTTGGGGTGGGGTAATTCCAGGAGATCGAGGTGGCATCATCGTACCAGGCACAAAATATTCAGTTGAATTGAATGTTTAATCATCGAAATGTTTTTATTTAAAAAAATGCTTTAGTTTGAGTAATCAGTAAATTAATGAAACTATTTCACGGGGGGTTGTATGCTTAAGTTAGTCAAAAGTACCGCTTTTATAGCATTGGTTTTTATGGGGCTAGTGACAAATGTTGTTTTAGCCCAAAATTATCCTAATAAGACAATTACTTTTATCGCCCCTTATGGGATTGGCGGTGATAGCGATTTCTCTGGTAGAAATTTGGCTCCTTTGGCTACTAAGCTGATGGGGCAAAATGTGATTGTGCAAAATATTGCAGGAGCATCTGGCACGATCGGCTCTCAAAAAGTTCGCACTTCACCTCCAGATGGCTATACCTTATTAATTTCTCGAGGCGGTTCGCAAGCAATCACCCCTGCTCTCGACAGCACTGCACCTTATAAATGGAATGATTTCACATTCATCTCCTTGCTTGATTTTAATCCGGTTGTTTGTGTAGTAAAGCCCGATGCACCCTATAAGAATATGAAGGATCTTATTGCTGCAATTAAGACAAATCCTGGAAAATTAAATTATGCGAGTGCAGGTGCTGGTACTACACAGCATTTAGCGGTTGAAGTAATTTTGCGTGATGTTGGATTAAAGTCAGCGGCTGCCACAATGATTCCATATAAAGGTGGTGGTCAGGCTACTACTGCCTTACTTGGTGGAGAGGTAGACTTCTTATGTAATAACTTAACAACGCTCGTTGGGCAGATAAAGGGTAATGCGATGCGTGCGCTGGTAACTTCCACGCCTGCGCGTTTGAAAGATTTCCCCAATATACCTACTGCCAAAGAAGAGGGAATTCCTAATTTAGAAAAAGTGATGGGATGGAGTGGTCTTTATGGCCCGCCAGGTTTGCCCGCAGAGGTTGTAGAGAAATGGCAGGCTGCACTTAAAGAAGTTGCTAAAAATACTGCCTGGTTAAATGGTAATGATACTGTTGGGGCTATCCCTGCCATTCGATCTCCTGCAGATACAGAAGCATTTGCTAAAGAGCAATTTGATCTCTATAGCAAGCTAGGGGCTGAACTTAATCTAAAGAAATAAAGTTTGCAATATCTCTTGTAAAAAAGTCTGGTTCGTCCAGGCTTTTTTATTGGCTTTTTAAGATGTCTTTAGTATGTTTGATAAAAAGTGACCTTTGATTGCACCTGTAATGTTGTGTCGACTATGTTTCTTCCGCTCTAATAGACCAACTTTTCGGTAGACCGTTTTTCCTGGTAGTTTTTGAATCTTGAGTTGGCGATCGCTTGACCACGAAATATTGGCAAGTTGTGGGACGATCGAATAACCAAGACCTTGTCGTACCAATTCTATAATTGCCTCTACTGAATTCAACTCCATGACATCTTGAATTTTGAGCTTATTGACTCTGATAGTTTGCTCAACTAGATGACCAGTCCAGGTATTTCTCTCAAACCGAATGAATGGCAATTCATTAATTAGGCGCTCAGACAATTTCAATGAGCTTGGGACAATTAAGATCATCGGCTCTTTATAGAGCTCAGTCCACTGTACGTTTTGAGGTAATGCGTAGGGTGATTCAGTCACAATGGCAGCATCAAGGCTACCTTCTATCACCTGATCTAGAAAGTTACTTGATAGACCTGCAATCAGTTTGATTTCAAGTTCTGGGTAGTTTTGTTTGAGCTCATTAAGGGTTTTACCAAAAGTCCCCATCAGAGTCGACACTAGAGCACCTAAAACAATAGTTCCACTGAGATCAGTTTTCAAACTAGATCCTAGAGCTTCATATTTAGAGATGATTTCTTGAATCGGCTCGATCACAGCCCGTCCATTGCTATTGAGAGTTAGTGAGCGTTTTGTTCTATCAAATAGCTCAACACCGATTTCATGCTCTAGTTGCTGGAGCTGTTGGCCAGCTGCCGCAGCAGTCAGTCCAATCTCTCTGGCGGCTGCTGCAACGCTTTTATGACGAGTAATGGCGAGAAAGTTTTTTAGGAGCTTAATGCTGGACATAGGTTTAATAATAAAGAATAAGTTTATCTCAAAGAAAATTATATTCGATTTATTTTTTACTATCTACCGATATAATAATCCCATGTCTAATACCGATCTCAAAGTTAAAGTCTGGCGTGGCGCCGAGCAGGGTGAATTTATTGAGTACGCTGTGCCACGTAACCCAAACCAAACCGTCTTGGATGTGGTTACCTATATTCAGCGCAAGATTGATCCCACGTTAAGTTATCGCTTTGCCTGTCGTGTCGGAATGTGTGGGTCATGTGCTATGACGGTCAATGGAGTGGCTCGTTGGACTTGCCGCACTCACGTATCTAAAATTGTGGAGGGGGATTCTTTAGAGATTGCTCCATTAAATAATTTACCGGTTATCAAAGATCTTGCTACCGATATGCGCGAGTTCTTTAATAAGTGGAAAGGCGCTGTTGGTTTCTTCAAGGGTAACCAAACCCGTCATGATGATTTTGCAAAAGTAGAGCCACAGTCTGAAGAGCGTCAA
>JBILYO010000165.1:0-4728 GCA_044377685.1 Polynucleobacter sp.
ACAGTTGCTATCAAACACCAATTGCAACTACACACATCAAGAGATCCCAAGATTGCAGAAGTCTTGATGATGGATGCCTTGAGACTGAGGCAAATACTGCAAAATTTAATTAGTAATGCGATTAAATTTACCGAGCAGGGTGAAATCTATTTTTCTATCAGTATCTTAGCCGATGATCATGCAGGTCAACTGATTGAATTTAGAGTAATCGATACTGGAATAGGAATGGGTGCAGAGGAGCTTGAGCTTGCCTTGCAGGCTTTTGAACAAGTCCCCAACAAAGCAGACAGCAACCTTAACGAACAGCAACAAGGAACAGGTCTTGGCCTGACTATTACAACGCATTTGGTCAACTCAATGAATAGTCAACTCTTTTTTGAGAGTGCCCCTGGTTTTGGAAGTAATGTTTATTTTTCAGTAGCATTTCCTCGTACTACCATTGCTGCCAATACAAGATCGTATAGCTTCGAACAAATACAAAGCTCTCGAAAGTTTGTTACTAAAAATGCCCAAGATCAAATCCTTCACGCCCTAGTAGTAGAAGATCATCCTGCGAGCCGACAAATTATTTCTTTACAGTTGCAAGCCTTGGGCATTGAAGTTTGTGTATGCGAAAGTGCCCACATAGCACTTGATCTCATTTCCGAAAAACACTTTGACCTCCTGCTCACCGATCAATCGATACCTGGAATGCAAGGTTCTGAACTAGCTAAACATCTTCGTTCTAACGGTCATCGCGATCTCATCATCATTGGAGTTACTGCCGATATTTATGCACTCGATTCTCGCCACCAGTTTTTAGCAGCAGGTATGAATGGGGTTCTAATCAAACCATTAAGTCTGATGACGTTAGAAAATGAACTATCACGCTATTTCAAGTCAATCGATGCAGACCCTCCAAGACCAGAAGGACCATATTCATTCGAGGCTTTTAGCAATCTCTTGCGAGACGATTCAAATCAAATCTGGAGCATTCTAGAAGAAATAAAGAAAGTACATGATGAGGCGCTGCAACAACTTCAAGCTACCTCACTGAGCGATCATGAATTTAGAGGCTTGGTCCATAAAGTGAAAGGTGGCGCCCAACTCCTTAAAGCTCAAAGCTTTATAGAACAATGCCAGCGACTAGAGAAGGATGGCCCACTTCAAACCAGAATGGCTTCCTTCAAAAGCTTACTTGAAGAACAAAATAGGCTTTTGGAAAGCTATCAATCGAGCTATCGTAAGCCCTGATATGTAGTCAAAGAGGCTTCCCTTGGGTTTATCCTATTGGGAATGCAAACTCACCAAACGCATTATTGGCGTCTACCCACATGGATCATTGCCCTATCTTGGATGGGCGCTTGCCTCATTGCCAATGCGGCCAGTATTGACACGATTCCTAAAGCTGTTGTCACTAGCTTAGATCGCAGTCAAATTCCGAGAAACGCTATCAGTATTGCTGTGGTCGAGATTGAACCTCAAAAGACCGGTAAACAAACTACAAAAACTATTTTGGAATGGCGTGCTCAGGAGCCTATGAACCCGGCTTCTGCCATGAAACTTCTAACGACTCTAAGTGGCTTAGATATTTTGGGGCCGCAATATCGCTGGCGCACGAATATTTATACCGATGGCTTGATTCGTCAAGGCACACTAAAGGGTAATCTTTATCTTCAAGGCACAGGAGATCCGAAGCTGGTTCCCGAAGAACTGGCTAAGTTAATGAAAGCCCTTCAAGCGCTTGGCATTCAGAAAATCGATGGTAATTTATTTTTTGATCGCAGCGCTTATGCACCCAGCGTAATGGAACACAACACCATTGATGGTGAATCGCTAAGGGCATACAACGTTCCACCTGATCCCTTACTCTATGCTTTTAGAACACTCTCGTTTCAAATAGGTAAATCTCGTACTGCTGATTTCATTGATATTCGCTATAGCCCTGCAATGTCGCAACTGCAAATTGACAATCAGATGCAGTTGGTAGATAGGCCCTGCGATAACTGGAAAAGTAATATGCGCTTTAATTTAGATCCAGAGAGTGCAGGTAATAGGAGTAATACCAATAAAACAGAGCAACTACTCATAGCGCAATTTTCAGGTGCATTTCCAAATGATTGCAAAGGCGTTTACTACAACGTTGTGGCTTTAGATGCCAATACCTTTTTAACGCAAGGCTTTACTGCCGCTTGGGAGCAGGCTGGAGGCACTTGGGTAAAAACTCCTGTCGGAAAAAGCGCAACCGTGCCACTGGCCGCAAGACTCTTACTGCAGTTTGAAGGTATCAATCTAGCAGATGACGTACAGGATATTAATAAGTATTCAAATAATGTCATGGCTCGGCAACTCTTATTAACCTTAGCGCTTGAGAAAATGGGTAAGCCAGCAACTACAGAGAATGGTGAGCTCGTGATTCAAAGCTGGCTCAAACAAATGGGTTTAGATTTTCCAGGCCTTGTGATTGAAAATGGATCTGGTCTTTCACGTAATGAGGCCATCTCCGCTGAGCAAATGAATCAACTCTTAGTAACAGCGCGAAACTTACCAGTATCAGAGATCTTCTATAACAGCTTGGCACTTGCAGGTAGCGATGGCACCATGAGAAATCGCCTCATGAATCAGTTACGTAAATTTTTACATCTCAAGAAAAAACCTGAGGTCAGAATCAAGACAGGCTCTCTAGCCGATGTGCGTGCAATCTCAGGTTATGTGTTGAGTAAATCTGGAAAGCTCTACGCAGTATCTTCTTTTATTAATCATCCCAATGCCTGGAAAGGCTTGGAGGCACATGATCAATTGCTGACGTGGCTGCTGGAAGATGGTCCCGAACCAAAACAAGCGCGCTGAAGTCGGTCTCTAACGCCATCCCACTCTTCACCTGCCGGTGGTTCTGGGAACAAAATGAGATCCCATTCTTGTTGATCTAAATCGCGTAATGAGCGATAAAGACGACTGGCAAAAGCGGCGCTATCACTAGGCATTACCACTTCTTCAAACTGTACAGAGGGATGACCGTCATGCCCAAGGGAAGATTCTGAATCAAGCACCGCTACTGCTACCCGCGACTTAGTATCAGGAAACTCACTTAAGGCATCGAGTACTCGGCCAGGTGCGTAAAGCCGTAAAGGCGTTGTTGGAGCGTAATGGGCGAGCAAACTTCCCGATACTCTCGGAAGGGTATCTGCTTCATCAGTCCTGTTAACTTCTCCAACTTGATATACCTTAATTCCGGTCTTTGCCAAAATCTCGCTTGGCGTAATTGCGCCAGGTCTCAGTAGTATGGGTTTATCTCCAGACGATAAATCAATGATGGTTGATTCAATACCAATCTCACAATCTCCGCCATCTAATACCATTAAACCTAACTCTCCTTCAAACTCACTGCGAACATCAGCAGCACTGGTAGGAGAAACTTTGCCAAATCGATTAGCCGATGGTGCCACTACACCACCTTTGAATTTACGGAGTAATTCTTGTGCAATAGGATGTGCTGGTGCACGAATGGCAACAGTATCCTGCCCACCAGTGATCTCTCTTAAAACACTCTTATCTTTTTGAAAGACTAAGGTTAAAGGGCCAGGCCAAAAGGCATTCACTAGCAATAGTGCATTTTCGGATACATCACGTACCCAAGGACTTAATAAAGCAGCCCAATCAATTTGCGCTACATCATATTTATCTGGCGCTGCAAGATGAACAATCAGCGGATGATTTGAGGGTCTACCTTTGACAGCATAGATCTTTTTAATGGCCTCTGGATTATTGGCGTCTGCTCCCAAGCCATAAACCGTCTCCGTTGGGAATGCTACCAAACCACCATCACGCAAGGTTTGCACTGCTTCATTGATCACCGCAGAAGATTGCAGTGACGTACTATCCGATTTGTCATTAGACATTTCTAGGGCTCGATGCCTAATTCAGTAGCGACAGCAGCACAATGTTGACGGGCTTCACTTAAATTCTCGCCTAAACAATTAATGTGACCCATCTTTCTACCAATGCGTGGCTCAGACTTGCCATACAAATGAAGCTTAGCATCAGGATGCGCAAGTACTTTATTCCAAGCAGGCTCTTTTGCTTGATCTTCATTCCCTTCAAACCAGAGATCACCCAACAAATTGAGCATGGCTACTGGTGCTAATTGACGAGTATCGGCTAAGGGTAAGCGGGCCATCGTTCTAACCTGCTGCTCAAATTGACTGCTAACACAGGCATCCATGGTGTAGTGACCAGAGTTATGAGGACGCGGTGCAATTTCATTAGCAATAATGTCGCCATTCTTAAGCACAAAAAACTCTATGCACAACACGCCCACATAATCGATTTTTCGAATCAGGGCTTTAGCTGCGCCAATAATTTTTTTCTCTTGAATAGGTTTCAGAGATGGCGCTGGTACTGTAGAGATATGCAAAATACCATCACGATGAATATTTTGAGCAATAGGATATATCACTACTGCATCGTCATAACCTCGTACCACTAAGGCTGAGACTTCAAAATCTAATTCCATGCGCTTCTCTAATACACAAGGCACTTTACCTAGCTCATCCCATGCAGCAGGTAGGTCGGCTGCTATATGAACAGTGATTTGACCTTTACCGTCATAGCCCATGCGTGAAGTCTTTAAAATTCCTGGAAATAAATCTACCGGCACCTGCTCGATATCGGCATCACGCTCAATCACGCTATAAGGCGCTGGACCGATATTTGTTTCTGCTTTCCAAGTCGCTAGGAATTTTTTCTCAG
>JBILYO010000166.1:0-4661 GCA_044377685.1 Polynucleobacter sp.
AGAAGGTTTGTATCTGGGCATCGTTTGCCAAAACAGTCGAGACCGAGAAATCCATATCTCGCGTGATGTAAACCTCTGACTCAGGCACAATTTCTGTTCCAGCAGTATCAAAGGCTCTAAAGCCCACACGAATATTTAAGCGATAGGCAGAAATCTGACCGCTCGAGTTAAAAGCTAAAACTTCACGGCCAGTAATTTCATTGGTGATTTCTAGGATTAAATCGGCATCACGCGGATTAATCGCAACTTTAACTGCAGTACCAGTTAAAACTGCTGTCTGCAAATCAGCACGCAGCGGAGGGGATGGGTTACCTGTAATCGCCAACGCATTAAATGGCAAATCGACTGCACCACGTAACCGATATCCGCAAGCCATTAGGCCGCTTATTGGGGCTAATACAAATAGGCTGAGCGCTGTTCTTCTCAGTAAATTAATATTGGCAGAAGAAGATTTTATTTTCTTGTTGTGCTGATTTGAGCTCATCTCTCTAGTTTCCAGTAAAAAGGTTCAGGCTACAAGCTAAGCGACGATATTGACTAAACGGCCAGGCACCACAATGATCTTTCTAGGTGCCCCGCCGTTCAAAGCCTTTAAAGCTGGCTCGCTTTGTAAAGCCAATGCCTCAATTTGCTCCTTACTAGCATCTGCAGGCACTCGAATATCTCCACGTAATTTGCCATTAATCTGCAACATCAAAGTGATCTCTGTTTGAACTAGCGCAGACTCATCTACATCTGGCCATGGCGCATCTAGCAAAGAACCAGAATGGCTCTCATAGCCTATATCTTTCCAGAGCACATGAGTTAAATGTGGCACAACTGGATACAGAATACGCAACAAGATGCTGAGGCATTCACGAAGCACTGGTGCGCTAATCGAAGAGCCTTGATCCAGTTTAATTGGCTCAAGCACATTGAGCATCTTCATCGCAGCAGAAACGACAGTGTTGTATTGACGACGCTGATAATCAAAGTTTGCTTGTTTGAGAATGGTATGTACTTCACGGCGTAATTCTTTTTCAGACTCACTCAAATTGCCTAGAATTTGATCAGGTACATTACGTAGCGCATCCGCTTGACTACTCGAATACATCCACACGCGCCGCAAGAAACGTGAAGCGCCATCTACACCAGCACCTGACCATTCAAGCTGTTGCTCGGGCGGAGCAGCAAACATCACGAATAAACGTGCAGTATCTGCGCCGTACTGATCAATTAAGGCTTGGGGATCAACTCCATTATTTTTACTCTTAGACATCTTCTCAACACCGCCAATGATGACTGGTGATTTAGAGCTACCGTCTTTTAACTTTGCACCTTGTGGACGGCCTTTTTCATCCAAGTCTAGTTCTACATCCAAAGGATTGAGCCAGGTTTTTTTGCCGGTGGCATCTTCAGAGTAATAAGTCTCGTTCAGAACCATACCCTGAGTTAAGAGATTCTGAAATGGCTCATCAAAGCTAATGAGATTGAGATCCCGCATGACCTTGGTCCAGAAACGCGCATAGAGTAAATGCAAAATAGCATGCTCAATTCCGCCAATGTATTGATCCATTGGCATCCAATATTCATTACGTTCATCCACCATGGTCTTAGCGTCAGGACCCGTGTAGCGCATGAAATACCAAGAGGAATCGACAAAGGTATCCATGGTGTCAGTTTCACGTCGGGCAGGCTTGCCGCACTTTGGACACTTCGCATTTAAAAAATCAGTGCGCTTATTCAGCGGGTTGCCACTACCATCTGGCACACAATCTTCTGGCAAAACTACTGGAAGGTCTGCTTCTGGTACTGGCACAGCACCACAGCCTGGATGAGTTTCATCACCACAGTGAATAATCGGAATCGGCGTACCCCAGTAGCGCTGACGTGAGATACCCCAATCGCGTAGGCGATAGGTAGTCTTGATCTCCCCAATGCCCATCTTTTCTAAATCTTGAGCGACAGCACTAACAGCTTCTTGATGAGACATACCATCAAACTTGTCGCTATTCAAACAAATCACACCCTCTTTTTGAGCGTACCAATCTTCCCAACGAGTTGGATTAAACATTGGTGACTCGCCCTTGAGTGCGATCACTTGCTTAATTGGTAGTTTGTACTTCAATGCAAATGCAAAATCACGCTCATCATGCGCCGGCACGCCCATCACCGCACCATCACCATAAGACATCAAGACATAATTACCAACCCAAACCGGTACTTGCTCATGCGTTAAAGGATGTGTGACATACAGTCCAGTGAACATGCCTTCTTTTTCTTGTGTTGCTACATCAGATTCAATCACACTGCCAGTCTTACACTTCTCAATAAAGGCAGCGAGAGCTGGATGATCAGCAGCCGCTTTTGTTGCTAATGGGTGCTCGGCAGCAACTGCGCAAAAAGTAACGCCCATGATGGTGTCAGCACGGGTAGTAAATACATACAGCAAGCCATCTTGAATAAAATTACCTTGGTCATCAGCAATTTGATGCTTGAAAGCAAATCGCACGCCACGGCTTTTACCAATCCAATTTTGCTGCATCGTTTTGACCCGCTCAGGCCAACCCAATCCATCAAGACCATCTAATAACTGTTCTGCATAAGCAGTGATGTTGAAATAGTAACCAGGAATTTCACGTTTCTCGACTAATGCGCCAGAGCGCCAACCACGGCCATCGATGACCTGCTCATTTGCCAATACTGTTTGATCAATGGGATCCCAATTGACTACTTGCGTCTTACGATAAGCAATACCCTTTTCCAACATCTTTAAGAAGAGCCACTGGTTCCATCGATAATAGTCAGGACTACAGGTCGCCACTTCGCGAGACCAGTCAATTGCAAGACCCATTGCGACCATTTGCTTTTTCATATAAGCAATGTTGTCGTAGGTCCATTGCGCAGGAGGAACCTTATTCTGAATCGCCGCATTTTCAGCTGGCATACCGAAAGCATCCCAACCCATTGGCATCAAGACGTTATAACCTTGCATGCGCAACTGACGGGCCATCACATCATTGATGGTGTAGTTACGCACATGGCCCATATGCAATTTTCCAGATGGATAAGGCAACATCGAGCAAGCGTAATATTTTGGCTTTTTCTGACCAGCGGCATCAACTGCGCCTTCTGATACTTGATAGGCCTTGACGCTATCCCAATCGGCTTGAGCCGCCGCTTCAATGCGACGGTAGTCGTAATCCTTGCTCATGTAATACAGCTCTTTTCTTCTATCGGTTTATTCAATGGCTACTTACGCAAACCCAAAACATCTTGCATGTCATATAGGCCTGCAGTTTGATTTCGCAAGAAGCGTGCTGCACGCAATGATCCCTGTGCATAAGATTGGCGACTGGACGATTTATGGCTAATTTCGATACGCTCGCCCTCACCAGCAAATAAGACAGTGTGATCACCAACAATATCACCGCCTCGAATCGTGGCAAAACCAATGGTGCCCTCTTTACGTTCACCGGTATGGCCCTCTCTTGCATAAACTGCAACATCATCCAACTTTTTGCCAAGGGAATCAGCAATCACCTCGCCCATCCTGAGTGCAGTGCCGGAAGGGGCATCTACTTTATGACGGTGGTGCGCCTCAATAATCTCAATGTCATAACCTTCATTCAACATTTTTGCGGCCATCTCTAATAACTTAAAGGTCGCATTGACACCTACACTCATATTGGGTGCAAAAACGATGGCTAACTTTGCAGAGGCAGTCTTCAGATTGGCAATTTGTTCTGTACTTAAACCCGTTGTACCGATCACCATCTTAGTACCCGTTTTTTCAGCAACCGCCAAATGGGCCATCGTGCCCTCAGGTCTTGTGAAATCGATTAAGAACTGAGCGCCACTCAATACCTGAGCTACATCTGCAGAAATCAACACCCCTGTTTTTTTACCTAAGAAGGCAGCTGCATCTTCACCCAACTGCGAGCATGAGGCATGCTCAAGTGCGCCCACCAATTGAGTATCCGGCGTATTCAGAACAGCTTCAATTAACATTCTGCCCATGCGACCTGTGGCACCAGCTATTGCAATCTTCATCATGGATTTCTTCGCTCTGTCATTAAAGTATTAATTACAAACTGCTTAAGATTTTTTCTTACTGGGTTTTCAACGGGGTTGGTTTATCAGACCCCGCCGATTCTGTTACTAAGTTGGTTGTTGGCGTAGAGCTTTCGGCAGGCTTAGGAATCGCAATCTCAGCCGGCTTTGTTGCTGGAGGCAAATTATTAGTGGGACTAGGAACCAACAACTCTGGTTGCTGCAAAGGCACTGTTACCGGTGGCTTATTGTTACCAGTCAAAATTTCCCAGAAGGAGCGCTTCTGTTTTGCATAGTTATCGATTTCTGCGACCATCTCTACTTCAGTTGGCAAGGCATCGCCATCAAATTTGACGACTTTATCGCCATCAAAAAAGACGGTAACACGACGCTCTTTACCAATCACCTGACCAGCACGTTTAAATTCAAAAACATAATCCCAGCGATTGACATGGAAATAGCTTGCCAGTAAGGGGGTGCCTAAAATTTGACGAACCTGTTCGCGCGTCATATCTAACTTCAGCTTGGAATACTGCTCACTGGAAATAAAATTACCTTGAACAACGTCAGGAACATAAGGCCTAAAAATAGTATTCATCCAAGCGCGCTGATGGTCATCCACTGCAGAA
>JBILYO010000167.1:0-4632 GCA_044377685.1 Polynucleobacter sp.
AGATAACAATCTTACAATCGCCCCAGGACGCAAACGCTTTTTAGGTTGTGCGCTATCCGTAAGCGAAGCAGTAGCTAATTTCAAACCATCGCCTTTAATCGCAATGACATCCCCTGAGGCAGTCATAACCTGCATTTCTTTAGGCTTCAAATCGAGCACTACGCCCGATTGCAAGTCGTCTAATTGAGGGTAAGCCAACAAAGCCTCATCAATGGCACGCTGACGTTTAACAGGGTCTTCTGGAAGAGTAATAAAACCCTCTGGCCCTCGATAGGCATGTCGCAAGTCATATTCAAAAATTCCACGACGCACCGCTCTATATGCAGCATCTTGGTCAGCTTTTAAAATAGTTGTGTAGACATCGATACCTTGTGAGTAGATTGCCTCACCATATTGCGTAAAGAGCAACTGCCTCACCATTTCTGCAGGAAAATCTGCTCGCACACTAAATTCATTTCCTAAGCCGCGAATGTTGAGCTCTTCAGCCATCGCCTTTTGATAGTCCTCTTGAGAGATGTAGGACAAATCGCGCATACGTTGCAAAATATATTCTTGGCGAATTTTGGCGCGACGGAAATTGCTTACTGGGTTATATGCTGAGGGTGCCTTAGGCAAGCCTGCCAACATAGCAGACTCAGCAATGGTGATATCTTTTAATTCTTTACCAAAATAAATTTGTGCAGCACTCGAGAATCCATAAGCTCTTTGACCCAAGAAAATTTGATTCATATAAATTTCTAGAATCTTATCTTTAGTCAACTGCGCTTCTATCTCCCAAGATAAAAGTACCTCGTAAATCTTACGACTAAAAGTCTTTTCGTTACTTAAAAAGAAATTGCGTGCCACTTGCATGGTGATTGTGGACGCACCTTGCGAAAGGTTACCTCGCAAATTTGTCAAAGCCGCCCTTAATATGCCTACGTAATCGACTCCGCCGTGAGAATAAAAACGATCGTCCTCAATAGCTAGAATCGCATTACGCATACTTTGCGGAATCTCATTTAGGGGGATCACTTTTCGACGCTCTTCGCCAAACTCACCAATCAAAACCTTGTCTGCCGTATATATACGTAAGGGCGTCTTAGGGTTGTAATCCGTTAAGGCAGAAATTTTGGGTAAGTTAGGCTTAGCAATTAAGAATGCATAGCCCATCAAAAGCGCCACCACCAACGCAAAGACCACTCCTATAATGAGTAAGGCCTTTATCAATGGATTTCTGGAAGACTTCCTTGGCAAAGGAGCTTGACCCCCATATTGCCCAGTACGTCTGTCTAGCTGACGGAAATTTCGCTGATTGATCGGCGGCTTGTCTTTTGGGGTGAGAGCCATATTCTCAAATTATAGGGTGCTTAAGTAAATATCCTAAAAGCGATCAAACCCCATCTTTTTAATTGCCAATACGTGGTGTTCTGATGCCAAATTAAGCCTAGGCTGATATTTTTTTATTGCCAATGCTTAAAAAATATTGGTATGCCGGCAAGACATATCTCCTCCCAATCTTTTGATCATCTATTGAGTGAATTGGGGGATGACCCTGCTATTTCGGATCCCCATGGAATTCGCAAAACTACCCATCAAAAGAGCACGGAATCCCAGACTCATGATTATTCAAATTCAAAGCCAATTCTCGAGGCCGTAGCTCGCCTTGATTTTTTTAAGCAGGCCAAAACATTAACTACTTTTATAGCGCTTGCAGGCCTCATAGGAGTCTTGTTATTTGGTGGATTAATTGCCTATGGCTCTATTAATCACCATATCAGCGAAGATCTTCAGGAATCTCAAAACCAAATTAGCGCACTACAAAAAGAGCTCACTTTATTGCGCAAAGAACTAGATGAGGAAGTAGATGATCTATATGAGGAAATAGAAATATTAGAAGTAAGTATTCACTCATTAAAAGAAATAAAGCCTAAAACCCAGAAGATTTCAAGGCCAGCCCCCCATCCTGGTGAGCAAGAAATCCGTGCTTGGCGCTACTTGGGTAGCAGCCAAATAGGCGGCATCCAGCAGGCCCTATTTCAGGATGGCAAATCCCATGTGCTATTCCCAAAAGGCGCCCTAGTACTGGGCGAATGGCGCCTGACTCAGATTGAAAAAGACATGGCAACACTCAGCCACCCACTAGGTAAATCGATCGTCCTTAAGCCGGTAAAAAGCGAATGACCCAAGCCCATAAAAAATTACTTTTTTTGATTCTTTTGCTCGCCCTGTTTTCGACTTTTTTGGCGCGCCCTACCCATGGTGTTGACTCCACGCAAAATTTAGTGAATGTCCCTGTGAGTCTTCATTTTTCTGAGATTGAGGTTTCTGAGCTCTTGCAGGTCCTAGCCAAAATGGGTAATACCAACTTCTTGCTGAGCCAGTCCATCACAGGGAAGATAACGGTTCACTTAAACAACACCCCCTGGCAGACTGCCCTGCACTCCATTCTAGCTAGCAGGGGTCTGCGCCTGATTCGAAATGGAGATATCTACTGGATTGGTCCTCACGCAGAAATCCAAGCCTTTCAAAAATATCGGCGGGAAGACGCTGCTCTGCCATTTGGAGGCGACCACGTCAATAGTCCACGACAAATTTTGATTGAAGCTCGAATTGTTGAGGCTGATGAACGCTTTGCGCGTGAGCTAGGCGTTAAATTGGGAGCCCAAGCAAATACCATCGGTGGCAATCCTGAGCAAACTATCGCCAGTAGTTTAGATTTAGGGGTTGCTGGCCTCAGTGGCTTTAACCCAGCAAGTTTTGCGGCAACACTGGTTTCAAAAAATGCGCAGCGCTTACTTCAAATAGAGCTCTCAGCACTAGAAACAGAAGGTCAGGGGAAAATTTTGTCCAATCCCCGCATCATGACCGGAGATCAAGTAAAAGCAACTATTGAGCAAGGCACAGAGCTTCCTTATCAAACCACTTCCCAGAATGGCAACAAACTTCAGTTCAGAAAGGCTAATCTTCGCCTAGAAGTCCTTCCCAAAATTCATCCTGATGGAAAAATTTCAATGCTAGTTGGGATCAATAAAGACACTATTGGAATGAAAACAGAGCAGGGATACGCGATTGATACTAAAAGCTTAAGCTCAGAAGTAACCGTTGAAAATGGTGGTACAGCCATTATTGGCGGAATCTTTCAAACTACAGAGCGAGAGGACGAGGTCAAAATTCCTTTATTAGGCGATATTCCCTTTATTGGTCACTTATTTCGCCATAAATCCAAATTAAAAGATAAAACTGAGTTACTTGTCTTTCTAACACCCACCGTTCTAGACAAACCCTAATAAAATCAAAGAGTGAACTCTTCAAGCAAAAATATTTTTCTCATTGGCCTTATGGGCGCGGGTAAATCGACCGTTGGAAAAGTATTGGCAAAAAAATTAGGGCGTCGTTTTTTAGATGCTGATCATGTCATTGAAGAAAGGTGTGGAGTAAAGATACCGGTCATTTTCGAAATGGAAGGTGAAGAAGGCTTTCGAAAACGTGAAGCTCAAACTATTCGTGATATTACGGCGGAAGAAGATATCATCTTAGCAACTGGTGGTGGCGCAGTTCTATTACCAGAAAACCGCAAAGCGCTCAGTGAACGTGGCACAGTAATCTATCTTCATGCCAATCCCATTGAACTGTGGCATCGGACTAGAGGCGGCGATGGACGTCCCTTGCTGAAAAATGGTGACCCTAAAAAAATTCTAGAAGATTTATATACTATTCGCGATCCTCTTTACCGCGAAATCGCTGATCATGTGATTGAAACTGGCAAACCAAGCGTTAATCAACTGGTCAACACTCTAATCATGCAGCTTGAACTTTCCCACTAAAGACTATGATGAAAACACTTGAAGTTGATCTTGGTAGCCGTAGTTATCCTATTTATATTGGTGCCAACTTAATTGATCAACCAGTTTTATTTAGCGCCTGCGAAAAAGCGACCTCGATCTACATTGTTACCAATACTACTGTTGCACCCTTATATGCAGAGCGTCTTACTAAAACCTTAGCCAGCTTTGGCAAGCCCGTTAGAACCATCGCATTACCAGATGGTGAATCATATAAAGACTGGAAAAACCTGCAATTGATTTTTGATGACCTTCTCAAATTTGGAGCTGATCGTAAAACCATGCTGGTGGCCTTGGGTGGCGGGGTGATTGGAGATATGACAGGCTTTGCCGCTGCAAGCTTTATGCGTGGCGTGCATTTCATTCAGGTACCCACAACCTTGCTGGCACAAGTCGACTCTTCAGTGGGCGGTAAGACGGGCATCAATCATCCTCTTGGTAAAAATATGATCGGTGCTTTTCATCAGCCTGTAGCAGTAGTTGCCGATCTGAATACCTTAAAAACCTTACCTGCCCGTGAGCTTTCAGCAGGCCTTGCGGAAGTGATTAAGCATGGCGCGATTGCAGATGCCGCATTTTTAGATTGGATTGAAGCAAATACAGCTGCCTTGCTGGCGTGCGATACCGAAGCTATGACTCATGCCGTACTGCGTTCATGTGAAATTAAATCTGCGGTTGTATCTGCTGATGAGAGAGAAGGTGGCATTCGCGCTACTCTCAATTTTGGCCATACTTTTGGTCATGCTATTGAAGCAGGCATGGGTTATGGCGAGTGGTTACATGGTGAAGCGGTAGCTTGTGGAATGGT
>JBILYO010000039.1:0-13612 GCA_044377685.1 Polynucleobacter sp.
AGGGAGCTAATTTACGATTCTTTATTTGCAATAAGATCTTAGTGAGCCCCGCAATGCCCGCTGCACTTTCACAATGCCCAATATTAGACTTTACTGAACCTAAGGCACAAAATTGATGGATATTTGTATCTTGCTGATATGCCTTAGATAAAGCGGCAATCTCAATTGGGTCTCCAAGAATGGTTCCAGTACCATGTGCTTCAAGATAGGTGACATCACCTGCTTGTAAGCCAGAACGTGCTAATGCATTTGAAATGACAGAGGTTTGCGCATGAGGATTTGGAACTGAATAGCCATTAGTCTTACCCCCATGATTAATCGCCGTTGATTTAATAACTCCATAAATATGATCCCCATCCGCAATTGCCTTATCAATAGGTTTAAGTAGAACCGCTCCTACTCCTTCACCCGGAACATATCCATCGCCACCTTTACCAAAACTTTCGCATCGCCCCTTACTTGAAGTAAAGCGTCCCTGACCAAGTGCTAAATACTTATTCTGATGTAGGCTTAAATTTACTCCACCAGCAAGAGCTACTTCACAGCTACCTGAGTACAAGCTCTCACATGCCAGGTGAATACTGGTTAATGACGAGGAACACATTGTGTCGATGGCCATACTTGGACCATGAAAATTAAAGAAGTAAGAAACACGATTGGCAATTGATGCCGCACTACCAGAAAGTGCGATAGGCTGTCCTTTTTGGGTCAGTTCTACCCCATATAACTGATATTCCTGATACATCACCCCAACAAATACACCGACTTTTCCACCAGCAAAGGGGGCTAATTCAGGAGCAATATTTTCAGGAGTGTAGCCTGCATCCTCAATTGTTTCCCAAGCGCATTGGAGGAAAAGGCGCTCCTGTGGATCAATGAATTCCGCTTCTCGTGGAGACATGTTAAAAAATAGAGGATCAAAGCAATCAGCGTCCTCAATGAAACCACCCCACTTACTATTACTTTTTCCAGGTTTTCCACGTACAGGATCATATAAGGAAGAATGATCCCATCTCTCAATAGGAATTTGACTAATGGAGTCGATCCCAGCAGCTAAATTTTCCCAAAACTGTGTTAAGTTATTTGCACCAGGATATCGACCGGCTAAGCCAATAATAGCCACATCCATTGGTTTTGCCAAAGGCGCTAAAACCCTATCTCGAGAAGCTGGCACTGTATCAGTTGAGTTTTGCTGACTTAGAGTAGTAGTAGGTTCACTCTTGGGATTTTGATATTGAGCTTGTTTCAGCGTTTGAACTGGTATTTCTGTAGATCCCAATAAATCAATTAATTTTAAGGTATGCAGTTTTATAAAATAGTCCGCCACAGCATCAAGGGTCTGACATTCAAAGAAAATTGTTTTAGACAATAATCCAAAATCTTTTTCTAAGCGATCTGTCAGACTCATAATCATCATTGAATCTATTCCATAAGAATCTAACGATAAATTAGGCTCAATTTCCTCCTGTGGAATTCCAGTCTCAACTGAAAATAGACTCTTGAAGTATCCAATTACTCGTTCGCGATCAATTGATTCAAATTTTGAAGAGTTAGTTGATGCTTGCGTCAAGGAAGAATCGAATAAGTCTGACTTAACCATTCGGAATGTAAAACCTTCAATTCTTAAACAAACCCTACCTTGTTGATCAAGCAAGTCAATATCTAGCTTTCGAATAGATCCATTAGATGGTAAAGCTCGAACGTATGCCCACATCTTAGTAGTTGTCGGACTCAAAAGTATCAATCTATCAATTGCAAAAGGGAGGGCTAGCTCTTGATTCTTTGAGGCAGTAAATATACCCAAACATGATTGAAAGGCGCTATCTAATACAGAAGGATGGATATAAAAGCTTTCTCCATCATCACTAGGTGAAACAAAAAGCTCAGATGGTAATTGCAAGTTAGCTAATAACTCCTCGTGACCTACCCAAATATGGGAAATGGATCGCATAGTCGGGCCATAGTGAATGCCTAATTCACTCAATTGCTCATATATATCATCTACATTTAGCGCCAATTCACAACGGGCTTTGAGGAATGGTAAGTCATGTACTGCTTGCTCTGAATTAGAATTTTCGTGAAATCTAATAGCGCCTTGAAGATAAATAGTACTCAGTTCTGAATTTTTATCTTCATGCTTAAGGGTAAATTTATTGCCTTGTTCCGATTGTTCCTCAAATAAAACTTCCATATTAGCTGCTTTGGAGTCAACCCTCAGTGGACTTCTCCAAACAATATGTCTAAATTCTAAATATGGATTTGAATGAACAATAGCAGGCTGGTCTTTATGCTTCTTATAAAAATCATAAGCCATGCGAATGATTTCTAAACTCATCGCACCGGGCAAGACAGAATGGCCTTTTACTAAGTGATCGTGTAAATAAAATTGATCATTATTCAGCTCAAATCCAATAGCATTACTATCTTTAATAAATTTCATGATAGGAATTGCATTAAGCATAGGAAGCTTAAATGTTCCCTCAATTTTGGACCGGGAAAAAGAACTCTTGTATTCAGTATGAGCAAAACAATATGTGGGAAGGTGAACGCGAAAACGCTTTCCATCGTCTAGCCACTTAACATCTTCATATGCTAACCATCGTGCTGCTATGGAATTAGAAGAAACTAACCAAGTATTCTGTATGCTTGAGAGCACTACATCCGCCTGAGTAATAAACTCAAGTAGACTTGACTGTAGTTGCTCTATAGAGTCAACTTCAAAAGCAATGCGGCACTTCATATGCTCGCGTCCAAATTGCAAAGTAAAGGCAATATCAGGCAAGGGAATATCTTTAAAATCTCCTAAGGAAATAGCGTTATATAGTGCTTGCGCTTGTTCACGAAGACTTGCTTCATTTCTTGCAGATAAGGGAATAATTACTGGGTCAATAGATTGAACAAAAGATCGTTTGCAAGGGAGGTACTCCTCTAAAATAATATGGGCATTGACACCTCCAAAACCAAAGCTACTAACGCCAGCACGTCTCGGCACAATATTATTTTCTTGATCATTTAATAAAGCCCAGGGCTGATTCTTCCGGACTATATAAAATGGACTGTTCTCTAATGAAATGTAAGGATTTTGGGTCTCGCAATGCAAGCTAGCAACTAATGTTTGATGCTGCATTTGCTTGAGCACCTTAATTACCCCAGCCACCCCCGCAGCTAATTCAAGATGGCCAATATTACTTTTTACTGAACCAAGACCACATTTACCATGTAAGTTATCTACACCCATAGAGTTGAAGGCCTGTTTGAGTGCATTCACTTCAACAGGGTCGCCAATGGCCGTACCAGTTCCATGTGCCTCAATATAGGTCACAGTACTGGGATCTATTCCAGACTGACGATATCCTGACCGAATAAGGTCTGCTTGTGCTTTGGTGTTTGGGGCTGTAAGGGAGTTGGCGCGGCCACCATGGTTAATTGCACTACCATGCACTACCCCATAAATTGCATCTCGATCTCGCTCTGCCTGTGATAAGCGCTTTATCACCAAAAGGCCGGCACCCTCTCCACGTACATAACCATTCGCTGAATCTGAAAATGGTTGACATCTGCCATCTGGAGATAACATGCCTGCTTTTGAAAAATTAACATGGCCCTCAGGAGTAACAATACTATTAATACCACCGACGATTGCTAGCTCACATTCTCCATCTCGTATTGCTTGAATACCTCTGTGTATTGCAACCAATGAACTTGAACATGCAGTTTCTACAGGCTCACTTGGCCCATGCCAGTCAAAGTAATAACTTACCCGGTTTGGACCCATAGAGACCACTGATCCAGTGGCAATATAACCACTTTGATCAAAAGTATTCTCTGCTGCATAGCCACTAGATGCGGTCCCAATGAATAATCCTATGGAGCGACCAGATAAGCTAAGGGGGTTATACCCAGCATCTTCAATTACCTTCCAAGTGTGCTGCAGCAACTGACGCTGCTGTGGATCCATAGAGGCGGCTTCGCGAGGAGATATTCCAAAAAATAGAGCATCAAACTCAAAAATACCATCCGCAAAACCACCCCAACGAATATTGGTTTTACCAGGTTCTAATTTAGGATTTCCATAAATTGCTCTCCAATCCCACCGATCAGCAGGAATTTCACTAATGCAGTCTCGACCATCATATAGATTTTTCCAGAATTCATTACTATCTTTTGCCATTGGAAAGCAGCAACTAATGCCTACGATTGCAATTGGCTCACCACTTAAATCATTATTATTTTTTAAAATCAGAGGAATCTCAGAAATAATTTGAGACTCAATACCCACCTTAGCTGAATCAATCCAATTTTTGTCTAAGTCAGCATCGTTTAAAACATGCAATGCATCTGAATGGTCTATCTCAAGCGAAGAACTGATAACCATCTTATCTGAGATATATCTTGCTAAGCTTTCTAATGTTGAAAATTCAAAAAAGTCGGCTGGAGTAAGACTCAAACTAAGCTGTTCATTTGCACGTGATGCAAAGACCGTCATCATAATGGAATCGAAACCATACTCACCTAAATCAACATCTGGATCAAGGGACTCCGGATTAACTTCCAACACCTCAGCAGCAATTTTTGAAAGCGCCTTTAATGCGCTTAAGTTATGCTTTATTGTTTTAACACTCTCTGTATTTTCAATTTTTTGTATTTTTATCTTGCTGCGTGTTTCTTGAAAATCTAGAGATCTAACCATGAAACCTTCGATTCTGATACAGACTTGTCCTTCGTCATTACAGAGATCAATCGAATATGACGCATTCTCAGGAGAGGATTCGCTTTCTCTCCAAAGAACTGCCCAGGCGGTTTTTCCAATAGATTTGAATACGACTAATCTTTTTACCGTAAATGGTAATGCTCGCTCGACTGATAAATCAGGCATTAGACCAATTAAAGATTGAAATGCACCATCAAGCAATGCGGGATGCATAACGTATTCATTAGTAAAAATTTCATCAGGTACAACTAAATATGCTATGGCATTTGTAGAGCTAGTTCTTAACTTACGAATTATGCGTAAACGAGGACCATAATTGATGCCTGCAGAGGAAAATGCCTTATAACATTCTTCAATATTTACCGAACGACCTGCAGATAATTTAAGAGAGTGAATATCATATTCTGGAATAGAATCAGAAATATGATTAAGTAATCTGCCAACGCCTGTGCTACAGAGTTGACTTCCATTCTCACCTTCATTGCTAATTTTATAATTTATTGCGCTTGTGCTTGGCGATGAACTAAATTCGATAGCTACCTGTAATCCATGGCTTGAACCAAGCATTGGCTGGAGCCACGTATGTCCAGTTAATTCTATAGCTTTTCCACGACCATATATATTCTGAAGTGCTGTGTACGCCATCGAAAGAAAAACTGCTCCACATACAACTGGCCTTCCCCCAATAATGTGATCTTGTAAAAAGAATTCATCGCCATTAAATGTACTTACATATCGATGAAGATCATACTTAGATTCGTTTTTTTGCGAGGGAATTGAAGAATCTTCTTCAGAAATTATCTTATCATCTATCCAACACCGTATATTATCAAATGGGTACCCAGGTAGGACAACACGTCGTAAAGCATTTTGACCTTCCTTTTGATAAAATATTTTGCGCCAATCTATTGAAAAACCCTGAGTCCATAATCTAAGCAATAACTCGTGCTTACCTCTGTGAGGAAGGCTTGCTATCGCATCATTTACCTGTTGATCCTCTTCAAGCATGTTAAGTGTGACATGATTAGGCTTAACACGACCAATATATAAACCTGCTTCAGACCCCCCCTCAATATATTTATCTAGGAATCTACGCACCTGATCTATCGACTCAGCCATAAAACCCAGCCGATATTCCATAGGATCGCGCGCAACCTGTAAAGAATATGCAAGCGAAGAAAGTTCTGTTTGATCGGTCAACATATTAGATATCTGTTGAGCGCAAGAATGTAACTGCTTATCAGTCTTAGCAGATAAAACTATTATTACAGGCTGTATATTGGCAACACTTTTTTGTACATTCCCTTCGTAACCTTCAAGCACTACATGCGCATTACTTCCCCCAAAACCAAAGCTACTGACTCCTGCCCGTAATGGTAATTTTTCTCCATTCAAATCTAGAGGGCACCATATTTTATTTTCAAGTACAACTTCAAAACGACTATCAGATAATTTAAGGTACGGATTAAGCTTTTTGCAATGCAAAGTCTTAACAATCGTTCTATGCTGCATCTGCAAGACAGTTTTTATTAATCCTGCTATTCCAGCAGCAATTTCGAGATGTCCTATGTTTGACTTTACTGACCCTATATTGCATACAATTTCGGGTTGATCTACATATTGATTTTTTGTCTCTCGATTTAAATCCAAGAATGCAGATGTCAATGCCTCTACCTCAATCGGGTCCCCTAGTGGGGTACCAGTTCCGTGCATTTCAATATAGCTAACCGTGCGCGGATCAAACCCAGCTTGTAGGTATACCCTGCGGATTAAGTCTGCCTGTGCCTTAGGATTTGGGGCAGTCAAGGAGCTTGCATGTCCGCCATGATTTTCCTGCGTTGCCCGAATGACAGCGTAAATTTTATCTCCGTCCCGCTCTGCATCTTCAAGCCGCTTCAAATAAATTAGGCCTGCACCCTCACCCCGGCCATAACCATCTGCTGCATCTGAAAATGGCTTAGATCGTCCATCTGGAGCAAGCATTCCAGCCTTTGCAAATCCAATGAATGTATCAGGCAGTAAAAGTGTATTTATTCCTCCAGCAATTGCTGCATCACAACTACCTCGAACTATCGATTCAACTGCTCGATGAACTGCTACTAAGGCACTAGAACAAGCAGTCTCAACAGCTTCACTAGGGCCCTGTAGATTAAAGAAATAACTAATGCGATTTGGGCCAAGGGATGGCGCTAATCCAGTCATTGAAAATGCTTCAATGTCAGCTCCAGCTCTCGCTAATAGTTGACCATACCCAGTATCCGCAATACCAATAAAAACACCCGTTTTGGTTCCAGATAAACTTGATGGGGCATAACCCGCATCCTCAATAACGCGCCAAGCTTGGGTCAACAGTATTCTCTGCTGAGGATCCATTGCGCGAGACTCACGGGGGGAAAGATTAAAGAAGGCAGGATCAAAATCTGCGATGCCATCCAAAAAACCGCCCCATTTAACATTAGTTCGACCAACATCAACCTTTGGATCACCCCAGTATTTACGCCAATCCCATCGATCAATTGGAATTTCATCAATACAGTCTCTGCCATTGAGAAGATTGTCCCAGTAACTGACAAGATCATGAGACTTAGGAAAGACACCGCTCATTCCAATGATGGCAACAGCAGATTCAGTTTTTGACTCTTCTGAAAATTTATCTTGAATCGAATTACCTACAGGTAACGCAGGCCTTGGTAAAGATTGGTCTTGCGCTATTACACTCTCTTTGATTTCTTCATTCTTTGCCGGGGTATGTGATAACTTTTGGTCTAGTGATATTTTGAAAAAAGTTGCAATTTTTGCTGCATGAGATTTTATTAAGGCAGAACAAAGTTGTGAAATTGTTGGAGCTTCGAAAAATAATACGGGAGTTATGTCAAGATTTAGAGATTCATTCAGCTTATTAGAAAATTGTGTGAAGCTAATTGAATCAAATCCATACTCAGTTAATTCAACATCAAGCCCAAGTTCATCCTCATCTACTTTTAGCAAAGTACCAATACAGTTCATCAAAAATAATTTTAGATGGCCAGATATTTTTTGCTCAATATCTCTATCAAATATAGGACTGCCATTCTTGATTGAATCATTAGCAAATCGAGAAGGAGCACTATACTCAGGCCCTTTAATAAAATCAGCAATTCGCTTGGAATCACCGGCAGTAACCATTACTTGACTAGCATCAGACGCAAGTGATTTATAAACTGCAGCAAAACCATCGTTACTATTCAGCGTAGTAAAGCCAGTACTCTGCTTCATCAATTTTTGGGTTGCTGGATCCATTTTCATACCACCATCAACCCATAATGGCCAATCTATTGATAAGGTACGCCCAAACCTTTCACCTTGTTTTCTTGCTATTTCGCGCCTATGTGCAAATATATCAAGATAAGCATTGGCTGCAGCATAATCTGCTTGACCGTGGTTACCAAAAACGCCAGATAACGAAGCAAACATGACAAAAAAATCGAGAGCACTATTTCCAATAGCGCGATCAAGGTTTTCTACACCATTCACTTTGGGACTAAAGACTTTCCGCAATTCTTCAGGGGACTTTACTGCAATCGAAGAATCTTGTAACACCCCTGCCAAATGGAAAACGCCATTAATTTGCCCATACTCACGATAAATGCTTTTGACTAAATCATTAACTTCGTTAGCATCAGAAACATCAACCTGTCGGTATATGATTTCAAGCCTCTCAGATGAAGTAACAAAAATCCACTCCCTCAAAGCAGAATTCATCTCTGAACTACCTACTAGAATAACTTTTCCTGTATCAATATTCACAGAAATTTCTGCTGCGAGACTCTTTCCTAACGCGCCTGCCCCTCCAGTAATTAAATAAATACCGCCTGATCGCCATGGTTTAACTGATATTTCATCGGGTCTAATAAACCCAATAGAGCGCCAACTTTTTACCTCAGCCTCATTGCCTCCGAAGCGCCAACAAGGGCGTTGAGGCTCTGAAGAAGATATCTTTAGATGTGATGCAATAGAGTTAATATCTGATGTGGTGTCCAAGCTGATTACTTGGAAAGAAAGCCATGGATATTCAAGGGAAACACTTTGCAAGAAACTGGATAAGGCCTCTAAGGATAGAGAAGAACTTACTGCTGGAATAACTAGCTGAATTAGCTTAGGAGAAGTTGATTTTGGCAGGGTTTTAGTCAGGACTTGTAATTGCTTTAATACACACTCAGCATAAAAAGCAAACTTTGCGTCATGACTATTTTCCGCACACTTAGGGAGAGAGATGCATTTCCAACTTGTTAATTTTGAATTTAAGGTAACAGCATCAATCTCATCAATATCAGAAAGCCAAACAATGATTTCATCAAAATTACCTTCTTCTAATTTTGCGCTATTTGAAAGACTGTATTTCGACCAATAAGGCTCAAACAACTGGGTCTGATTTGAAACACCTGGCTCATAGGTACGCGTAGCAAAACCTAGCAAAAGCATAGTTAATGAACCTTGTTCATCCATCACTGTAAGATCTAAAGTGCGCACCCTATTATTAGGACTCTCCACTTGAGAATTTTTAATATGGACCCACATATTTCTTGAGCATTTCCCAAGAAGACGAATACTTTCAATAGCGAAAGGTAATGCTGCCAACTCCTTACTTTCACCTTCATCGTCTAATGTCATCCCTACTGCAGCTTGGAATGCACCGTCCAAAAGACTTGGGTGCAACCCAAAGGCGTCAGGGAAGCCTGACAAGTGGGAAGGAAGATGTAATTTGGCTAATACCTGAGGATTACCTTTTTCATCTTTTGCAACGGCTAAGGACTCAATTGCTTGATGCCCAGGTCCATAATTGATCCCAAGAGTCTTAAAGGTACTATAGATATCATCAGCAGAAAATATCCGCGGATTCATATCATAGAACTTTTGAATACTTTGGACTGGGTAAGTACCTGCCTTAATTTGAATAGAAACTAAATCTGGGGCACCATCCTTAGTAATGCGAGCTTGAGCATAAACATTAGAAATACCATCATTATCTATACTACTTACCTCAATGCGGACTGGCAGGTCATCGCTGTCAACTACTTTTGTTAAACGCACTACACATGGTCCCTTTACCTTAAGAGGCTTGAGCCATACAACTTGCCCTATGTGGAATGAGGTTCCAATAAAATGTGTTGCAGCGATACGAATTAATTCCAGATAAAGAACTCCAGGCAAAACTGGTTCATTACCGATGCAATGATCTACGATAAAAAATTCTGTGCCCGTTAAATCAATCTCTAGAATATTTTCTTTAATTTTACGCAGTAAAAAAGGGGAATTATTATTGTTATTAGCAGTTTTGATGAGTGGATTAGGGCCTTCTTGCTCAAGCCAAAATCTTTTTCCCTCAAAGGGATAGGTTGGTAGCCATATTCTTTTGCGTTCGCCAATAAAGGAAAGAGAGGGCCATTGAATAGGCTCGCCAAGTACCCACTGAGAAGCTACTTCTCTGGCAGTTCCGGCAATCTCTTTTATGCCACTAGTTTTGCGATTAACAACGCCTTCGAGAGCTTGCGAACTATCTCCATCTAAATAGGCATTCAATTGGCTCATAAGATCAAAACCATCTTGAACAATAAAAGCCAGGCGATAGCGCATTGAGTCTCTTCCAACCTGAAGGGTAAAAGCAATATCAGCTAATTGATCATCACTGATCTCATCAAAACCTGTCAAATGTACTTGTAAATTTTTTACTATTTTGTTGAGTGCTGACTCAGTTCTAGCAGAAAGTGGAACAATATAGGGCTTGTTCATATTAGAGGAATAGCCGACATAATCATTTTGAGGGGCTCTGTATTCCTCAAGCACTAAGTGTGCATTTGCACCACCCGCACCAAACGAGCTCAATCCAGCTCTCCTTGGAACTTCCAATCCATCAATGATAGGGCGATCCCATTTTCGAGATCTATCAAGCAGATAGAATGGACTATTTAATAAATCAATTAGTTGGTTGGGTTTCGAACAGTGTAAGCTTTGATACATTAATCCATGCTTCATCGATAGTAGAATTTTAATAATTCCAGCAACGCCTGCCGCTGTTTCAGCATGACCAATATTGGACTTCACTGATCCAATTCCGCAGTGCGGAATTGTTGGACTTTTATACCCATGTTCACGATATAGCTCATCAAAAGATTTTTTTAACCCGTCTATTTCAATGGGGTCACCTAAAGATGTTCCTGTACCATGACATTCAATCATCGATATTGAACGAGGATCAAAGCCGGTTTGACGATGAGCCTCAACTATTAATTGAGCCTGCGCTTTTGCGTTTGGAGCAGTTAATGAAGTGGCGCTTCCGCCGTGATTTTCAGAGGAGCCTCTAATAACTCCCAATATGGAATCGCCATCACGCTCTGCATGATCAAGACGCTTAAGCAGTATTGCCCCCACTCCATCTGCACGTGCATAACCATTCGCATCCTCTGAAAATGTTTTACATCTCCCATCAATACTGAGCATGCCAACTTTGGAAAACATAATATGTTGATCCGGCGTCAAAATAAGATTTGAACCGCCTGCAATTGCCATCTCACAACCTTCATGACGAATACTCATTACTGCTCGATGAATAGCTACTAGAGAGCTAGAACATGCAGTATCAATCACTTGACTTGGGCCATTTACATCAAGCATATAAGAAAGACGATTCGGGCAAAATACGTGTCCAAGCCCTGTCATCTGCATAGCATCCATTAATCCACTACGATTAACTAAATTGGTGTAATCCTGCAAATTAATACCCAGGAAAATTCCGATCTTTTTTCCAGATAGGGAGGAAGGAGCATAGCCAGCACCTTCTATCAAATTCCATACACATTCTATAAATACTCGATGTTGGGGATCTATTAACTCTGCCTCCTTGGGGGAGATAGAGAAAAAAGATGCATCAAAATGATCATGCCCTGGTATAAAACCACCGAACTTAACATCAGTGAATGCCCCTTTTTTTGGGTCACCGTCGACGCTCTTCCAGCTCCAACGGTCTGGTGGAATTTCTTCAATACAATCATCTCCGTTTCGTAGATGTTGCTCAAAAATATGCAAATTAGTGCTTTTAGAAAACTTTCCTTCCATTGAAATTATTGCTATAGGCATTGAAGCAAGCTTAGAAGCTTTTTTATCGCCCTCTTCCGAATTCAAGGAACTTGAGAAATCATTAGATTGAATATTTTTACTCTTAATAGCACGATGACGACTCAACCAATTAGCCGCACTAGGATTATTAATAATGCCATCAGGAGTAGCGCTATCAGCTTCTGCACTAGTACCTTTTTTATTAAGCTGTAATTTGTCTGCAAAATTATTTTTTACGTAATGCGCTTCAATCTCTTTGCTATAACGGGAACTCAAAATAGCTATAAGCTCTTCAAAGTTTTTTGCTTCAAAAAAAGTTGTAGGAGCAATAGAGACTTTTAAAAATCTTGAAATTTGAACCATTAACTCTGTAATAGCAATTGAATCAACGCCATAGCTAGATAAACTTACTGTAGGATCTATTTGACTCAAAGACATCTTTAAAACTTTTGAGACAATATTTAATATATCGCTCTCAAGGCGCTGTGTATTAATGCTATCCGGCTGCGTTATGTCAGATCCAGCTGGTGAATTATTTGTTTTTAAATTTTGGGAATGAATATTTGCCAGAATACGGAGTTCCTGATCAATTAAATCAGACATCTTTGACTCTAATGATCCATTTAAGTTAGATGCCTCTAACTTGGATTGATCTTGACTATTTGTCATAATTAGACTCTTGCACTCTCAGACACTTCATCTAGCATATCTCTGTACTTACGCATTTGTGCAAGTAACTTCCAAAGATCAGCTTCCCATAAATGTCGATGTGATTTCACAAAGTAATTTTGTCCAATATCAGGCACATCATTTCGTTTTGCATTTAGAAATTTCTTTAACCCAACAGTTTGACCAAAATAAGCACGCGTATAACTCACAACATAAGAGCCCTGCGTCTTCAAACCGTCTCCAAGACCACCAGCTGCATTAATAAAACCCATAAATAAGAGATTGTCGAGATTGCGCGGAGTTGAATGCAAGAATAAATCGGGAATAGCAGAAGACCATTCTAGTAAAGCAGAGTCAATAAAAGGAAAATCTCTGTCGTAACCTGTCGCATAGATGACTACATCCACCTCCTCCTTGGAGCCATCCTTAAACCATATTTGCTTATCGTCAAATCGAGAAACATCTCCTTTCGACACAATATCCCCATGTCCAATGTAGTAAAGAATTTGAGAATTCATAATGGGGTGTGCGGCATCTAGTGGATAGTCTGGTCGCAAAAGTCCATAGTCTTGGCCATCAAAACCAGCCAATCGGAATACCTGCTCAATATAGGCTAAAGTTTCTGCTTTGCTAGAAAATTTACCCCCCAACTCCATCATCCACTGCGGAGTTGGTTTGCCCCCAATAAACTTTGGTTGGTAATAATAGCCTCGACGAGTGCTATGAAAAACTGCGCTACCGTGATGTACTGCGTCTACGGCAATATCGCACCCTGAATTTCCCGCTCCAATGACTAGGACTCTCTTTTGCTTGAGCTGATTTGGAGACTTATATTGGCAAGTATGAAATATATCACCGCTAAATTGACCTGGGATAGCAGAATCAGGATATCGCGGTTTACGTTGTAATCCATTACAAATAACAACTAATCCATATATTTCTTTTTTTCCATTTTCAGTAATAATTTGCCAGTTACCATCCATTGGCTTAAGTGATATTACTCGAGAGTTAAAATAGGTATGATCATATATCCCATAATGAAGAGCATACGCACGAATATATTCAAGCATCTTGTCATGCCGTGGATATTGGGCATAGCTTTCAGGCATTGGGAAATCAGGTATTTGCGTATTAAATTTT
>JBILYO010000168.1:0-4589 GCA_044377685.1 Polynucleobacter sp.
CAATGGGTCAGGCATTGCCTGCCGAAAAGGATTTAGCCAATGAGTTAGATGTATCTATAGGAACCCTGCGCAAGGCGGTAGATGAATTAGTTGCGGAAGGTATTGTTGTCCGCCGTCAAGGCAGGGGTACCTATGTTGCAGAACATGATGCTAAGCGACTGCTTTATTATTTTTTCCATGTTGCTCGCTGGGATGCTGATAAAAAAACGTATCCCCGTGTCGAGACTGCTTCTTTTGGAGCAGCGCAAGCAAGCAAGGAAGAGTCTCTTAAGTTAGGCATTAAGGATGGAACGCCTGTTTGGCGTATCGTCACTCGTTTATATTTAGAGGGTGAGTGCGTGATGATTGATCACATTACCTTAGATAAAAAGCGTTTCAAAAATTTAACTCGTACTGAATTTGATGGACGAGAAGGCAGTATTTACCAGTTATACCAAATGCGTTATGGTCAATCAGTAGTAAAAACGAATGAAAGATTGCGGGCTGGCTTAGCGGGTAGGCAAATGTCGACTTGGTTGAAGTTAAAACCAGACTCGCCAGTACTCCATATTCGTAGAGTAGCGCTTGATATACAAGATGAGCCTATTGAGTGGCGCATTTCTACGCTAAATACTGCCCACCATGAATACTTTAATGAGTTAGTAACTTAGCTTTTTGCGGAACTTAGTTCTTTAGCCCAATTAACTAGGCTTTGACTGGGATCCTCTTTTTCTTGATCCCAACTTAAGCGATTTGGAAAGAATGGTCTTAATTCTTCTCCAATTCCACATCCCCATAATTCAATATTATTTTGTTGTTCACACCATTCAATTGCCTGTAGTAGGTGATTTTTGAGAAAATACTCTCCATTTGCCTCTATGGTAGCTCGATCCATGGGGCAGCCATCTGAAAATAGAATCAGTTTTTTATTTAAGGTCTGACTAGCCACTTCTTTTTGTAAGCGCTGGGCTGCCCAAAGTAGGGCTTCTCCATCGATACTCTCAGCATAGATTTCTGGTCTTAGGAGCGCAGCAATCCCAGGCCTTGCCTTGCGCCAAGGGGTATGAAAGTCTTTGAAGATCCAATGCGCACGCTCATTTAATCTGCCTGGATTAGGGACTTGTCCATTTTTGCGCCATTCTTTAAATGGTCGCCCACCTTGCCAAGCAGATGTGCTGTAGCCCAGTACCTCAGTTTGAATCTGTGCCTGCTCTAATATCCTCACCAGAGAATCTACGCAAGTAGCGATCTTGAGTCTCTGATCTTTCATTGAGCCAGAGCAGTCGATTAGAAGCGTAACGTTTCCTAAGGCTTGTATCTTTTTAGAAGGATGCTTATAAAGAACGGGATCAAGTGGGGCTGTTGCAATACGGGTGAGATAGCGTCGATCTAAGAGGCCTTCGGTCTCAGTGGTTTGCCATTTTTTCAGTGTCTTTGTATTAAATATCTTTTCATAAGATCTCGTTAATTTTCCCCAGGGGATATCGAGCTTAGTGATTTCCTCGCTAAGCTCTTGTTGGTAAGTAGCAAGTTGAGCTGGCCGAATACTTTTTTTAGCCTCAATCTCAACATCATAAGTAGAGTTAAATACTTTGTATTGACCTAATGAGCGTTCTAAAGATGTTTTCGCATCTTGTGCAGAATAATGTTGCTGTTTTTCAGATTTAGAACCAAGAGTTGGAGGCTGAATCCACTCGATCTTTAAAAAATTGTTACTAGTATTTTTTTGCTTAGTTCGAATGCTGGGAACATTTTGATATTCGGCATCAATTAAATTTGATACTAGTCGTGTAATTTCAAGAGCAGCCTTTGCATAACTTGCTTGGTCAAGCCGATTTACTTTGAGCTTGACTAAATGAGGCCCAAGCACTTCTGCGAGTCCTGCTCGAGTAGCCTCTACTACGTCCTGCATCAATTGGGGAATGGGGCGTTGGTTTAGTTTGACCCATACAGTAGAGAAAATAGAGAGCAATAAAAGGCCGATGCTGCCTTCCACACCACCATTGGACATAAACTCTTGCATCCATGCGAGAAATTGATTCTCGACATTCTCTTTACTGCCTTTTAAGCCAGCTGGGCAAATGCTTTCTACCCGAATCTGCTCGAGGACTTCGAATATTAATGATTCAACCAAACCGTTCGGAGAGTGTGAAAGATGAAGTTCGTAGTCTGAGTAACGCAGGCGTAAAGCAACACCATCTAATACTCCTCGCGGATGAGCCCAGGAAGCCTGTAAATAGCTAAGATTGAGATGTGGTGCTAAAGCATTGAGTGCAAGGCTTTTATGAAACAGTTGCCAATCCCGAATTTGAAGATCGGTATCTCCCGATAGGGAGCGCATGATAGCCCCATAACGGTTTTGTAACTCTACTTCATCGTGGGATTCGGTTTGCAAGATTCACCAGTTCAAAGGGGGCTAGTTTTTAGTAGCAATGAGCTCAGTTGCAAAACAACGTTGATAGTATTCAGCAACCAAGGATTTTTCCTCTGACTCACACTTATTTAAAAATGCTAAGGTAAAGCCAAGTTGTAGGTCTTTGAAAATACGCCAGTTCTCGCCCCAAGTAATCAGGGTTCTGGTCGACATCAAAGTAGAGATATCACCAGCCTCAAACCCTTTTCTACTGAGATTAGCAAGCGCTATCATTTGTTTTGCGGTCTCAGGCAAAAGTTCTGGCACTTTTGCTAGTAATATTTTTTCTTCTTCTTCAGGCTCTAGATAATTGAGGGCAGCAACAATATCCCAGCGATCCATTTGCCCATGGTTGAGCAATTGAGTTCCTTGATACATTCCACTCCAGTTACCCAGGCCAACTGTATTACTTGTTGCAAAAATCCGAAATGCTGGGTTTGGTTCAATCACTCTATTTTGGTCGAGTAGTGTGAGGCGGCCTTCGCGCTCAAGCATGCGTTGAATAACAAACATGACATCCGCTTGACCGGCATCATATTCATCCAAAATCAGTGCAACGGAGCGTTGCAAACTCCATGGAATGAGCCCTTCTTGAAACTGAGTTACTTGCTTGCCATCTTTAAGAGTGATGATGTCTTTTCCAATGAGATCCATGCGGGTGATTTGCCCGTCAAGATTGATGCGCAAGCAGGGCCAATTTAAGCGCGCAGCAACCTGTTCTAAGTGGGTTGATTTTCCAGTGCCATGCATCCCCTGCAGCATGACCCTGCGGTTATAAGCAAAACCAGCGAGGATCGCCACACTAGCTTGGGGATTGAGTTGATAACTGGGATCCACTGATGGCACTAAGTCAGATTTTTGGCTAAATGAAGGAATTTGAAAATCAGTAAAGCCCTTGCACTCTGGAAAAGCGGTATGAAGCGAAACCAACTTATCCGGTTGAAAATCCAATAAATCGATGGATGGAGGGCTTGTAGCCATAGTGCGTCCTTTAAGAGTCTTAATGCGTTGTCAAATATATTCCATATCGGGGTTTATATGCTTGACATGGCAGAAAATACACCATTAATATAGACATTGTAGAACAAATTGTTCCGTTTAATTGAATATCTAGGAGAGCTAAATGTCTAAGACTGGCGCTAATTTACCAGCTGGCCCACAAAAAATGACCCCTTCGGAGGCTTTTGTTGAAACAATGGCCGCCAATAAAGTGACGGACATCTTTGGAATTATGGGATCCGCCTTTATGGACGCAATGGATATTTTTGCTCCTGCTGGCATTCGTTTAATACCTGTTGTGCATGAGCAGGGCGCAGCACATATGGCTGACGGCTACTCGCGAGTGAGCGGTCGTCATGGTGTTGTCATTGGTCAAAATGGCCCTGGCGTCAGTAACTGTGTCACAGCGATTGCAGCTGCCTATTGGGCGCATAGCCCGGTAGTGATGATCACTCCAGAGACCGGAACAATGGGTATGGGCTTAGGCGGATTTCAAGAAGCAAACCAATTACCTATGTTTGCAGAGTTCACTAAATATCAAGGCCACGTCAATAATCCAAAGCGGATGGCTGAATACACTGGCCGCTGTTTTGATCGTGCGATGTCCGAAATGGGCCCTACTCAATTGAACATTCCTCGCGATTATTTTTATGGTGAGATTGAAGTCGAAATTCCACAACCTGCTCGTCTCGATCGTGGTCCTGGTGGCGAGAAGAGTTTGGATGAAGCTGCTGAGTTATTGGCGAACGCAAAATTCCCCGTCATTATTTCTGGTGGTGGAGTCGTGATGGCTGATGGAGTGGAAGAATGCAAGGCGTTTGCTGAGCGCTTAGGTGCCCCAGTAGTCAATAGCTATCTCCATAATGACTCCTTTCCTGCAAGCCATCCTTTATGGTGTGGTCCTTTAGGCTATCAAGGCTCGAAGGCAGCTATGAAGCTGATTTCTCAGGCTGATGTGGTCGTGGCACTAGGCTCACGCCTTGGCCCATTTGGTACTTTGCCACAGCATGGTATGGATTATTGGCCTAAGAATGCCAAGATTATTCAGATTGATGCTGACAATAAGATGTTGGGCTTGGTGAAGAAAATTTCAGTAGGTATTTGTGGTGATGCAAAAGAAGCCGCAATTGCTTTGACTAAGCGTTTAGCTGCTAAGACCTTGGTTTGCGATGCTACAAAGACAGAGCGTGCAAAAACT
>JBILYO010000041.1:0-13263 GCA_044377685.1 Polynucleobacter sp.
AGCCTTAGTAATATCTTTTATTGCTGCAAGTAATAGAGCGGGATCACCATCTTCCCTTACCGCAGCAAGATATTGAGCCATATCTATGTCTGTCTTCAAATAATCAACCGCATCAAATAGAGGTAGTTCACTTATCTTTATTGTTTGATTCATTTTATTAATGTATCTGGATATAAAAAGTTTTTGTCACACGCCAAACTTATGAATTACTTCAACTCTTTTAGCGCGCTCTCAAAAGATTCAATATCAGCAAAGCTTCTATAGACAGAAGCAAAGCGAATGTAAGCGACCTTATCTAGGCGCTTGAGCTCACGCATGACTAGCTCTCCAACGCGCTCACTTGGGATTTCTTTTTCGCCTAGGCTCAGTAATTTTTCCTCGATACGAGCAATCGCTTCATCTACCGAGTCTGAAGACACTGGGCGCTTACGCAAAGCCAGCTTAATCGAGCTTACTAACTTGTCGTGACTGTACTCAACGCGACTACCGTTCTTCTTCACAATCGCCGGTAGCGCCAGCTCAACACGCTCATAAGTAGTGAAGCGTTTGTCGCACTTTGCACAACGGCGACGGCGCCGAATGGTATCGCCCTCGTCCGATACCCTGGTATCAAGAACCTGGGTATCGTCGTTATGGCAAAAAGGGCAGCGCAATCTAGGCTTTCTTTTTTACTTAACCGTAAACCGGGAAGCGTTTAGTTAAAGCAGCCACTTCTGCACGAACCTTGGCAATATTATCGAGATCATGTGGATTATCTAAAACGTCAGCAATAAAATTACCCACTTGACGCGCTTCAGCTTCTTTAAATCCACGTGTAGTCATGGCTGGGGAACCTAAACGAATACCACTCGTCACCATTGGCTTTTCTGGATCATTTGGAATTCCGTTTTTATTACAAGTGATATGAGCATCGCCCAATACTTTTTCTGCCTCTTTACCGGTCATCTTCTTCGCACGCAAATCAACCAACATCACATGTGAATCAGTACCACCAGAAACGATCCGCAAACCACGCTCAATTAAAGTTTCGGCTAAAGCTCTGGCATTGGCGATGACTTGCTTTTGATAATCTATAAAGCTAGGCTCTTGCGCCTCTTTGAATGCTGTTGCTTTTGCTGCAATCACATGCATCAATGGACCACCCTGTAAGCCAGGAAATACAGCAGAGTTAATGGCCTTCTCATGCTCAGCTTTCATCAAAATGATCCCGCCACGAGGGCCACGCAAACTCTTGTGGGTTGTAGAAGTAACGATGTCTGCATGCGGCACTGGATTTGGATACACGCCAGCGGCAATCAGACCAGAGTAATGCGCCATATCCACCATAAAGATCGCGCCAACTTCTTTTGCCAACTTACCAATACGCTCCCAATCAATTACTAGAGAGTAAGCCGAAGCACCAGCAATAATTAATTTTGGTTTGTGCTCACGTGCTAAACGCTCCATTTGCTCGTAATCAATCGCTTCGTTTTTATCAAGACCATAGGAAATAGGGTTGAACCATTTACCACTCATATTTAATGCCATGCCATGGGTCAAGTGACCACCTTCAGCCAAGCTCATTCCCATAAAGGTGTCACCCGGTTTTAAGAATGCCAAGAAAACTGCTTGATTGGCAGATGCACCGCAATGGGGCTGAACGTTAGCCGCCTCGGCACCATAAAGTGCTTTCACACGATCAATCGCCAATTGCTCAGCAACATCCACGAATTCACAACCGCCGTAATAGCGCTTGCCTGGATAGCCTTCAGCATATTTATTGGTTAACTGAGAACCTTGGGCCTGCATGACCGCTGGGGAGGCGTAGTTCTCCGAGGCAATCAGCTCAATATGGTCTTCCTGACGGCGATTTTCATTCTGAATGGCAACCCACAGCTCGGGGTCGGTTTTAGATAAAGTATTTTGACGGTCAAACATAGCGATAATCCTGATGAAGTTGAATTGCTTTAGTAAAATCAACCTACATCATACAAAACTCACCATGAACCCTACACAAGACCTTTCACTTCTCTCCCTCATCCTCAATGCCAGCCTATTAGTCCAGCTAGTAATGTTGTTATTAGTTGGCATGTCAATCGCCTCTTGGACCATCATTTTTAAGAAAACAGCCATTTTGAGGGGCGTCAGAAGGGATACAGAGCGTTTTGAGCGTGATTTCTGGTCAGGCGGTGACTTGGGCACCCTCCTTGAGTCAGCGCAACGTAACACCCGTAGTGATGCTGTCCTAGAGCACATCTTCGAAGCAGGCATGCAGGAATTTTTAAAAGTTCGCGAAATTGATGCAGCTCGCCGCGCCATGAAAGCAACCTACCAACGTGAAATGGATGCCTTAGAAGCAAATCTTCCTTTCTTGGCTTCAGTTGGCTCCGTTTCTCCTTATATCGGTTTGTTTGGAACGGTTTGGGGAATTATGAATTCCTTTCGCGGGCTATCAAATGTACAAAACGCAACCTTAGCTGCAGTAGCGCCTGGTATCGCCGAAGCTTTGATTGCAACTGCGATTGGTTTGTTTGCTGCGATTCCTGCGGTGGTTGCTTACAACCGCGCAGTAACGGATGTGGATCGTCTCTCTATTCGTTTTGAAACTTTTATTGAAGAGTTCACGAATATTTTGCAACGTCAGACTGCAGGTCGATAAGAGAAAAATCAGTCATGGCCACCTCCTCATTGCGTAAATCAAAACGTCGGGCAATGTCTGACATCAATGTGGTTCCATACATTGATGTCATGTTGGTGCTTTTAGTGATCTTCATGGTTACTGCACCAATGGTCAATCCGGGAGTTGTTAATCTACCTACGGTTGGTGGCGCCAAGGTGCAATCACTCCCACCGGTTTTCCTCACGATTGACGCAAATGAAAAAGTGATCGTACGTAAAGAAGGTGAACCTGTTCAAACACTCGATAAATTTGAACTTGGTGCGTTTGCAAGATCACAAGCCGAGAAGTCCGCAGAACAGCCTGTAGTGCTTGCTGCTGATAAGTCTATTAAGTATGAAGTGGTGATGGATGTCATGTCCAAACTCAAAGAAAATGGTGTCAAGCGGGTTGGCCTGGCAGTAAAGAGTCAATAAGCCCCTTGAATTTAGCCTGCACTGTATCTTCATAAGTCATGACAAGCGCGCAACTCTCTCAAAATCTGTTTGGGCAAAGGGGTGGTGGCATACCTGATCGTGAACGCGGTCGACTCACCAAAGAAGAGAGTACTAAACGCGCCTTTACCTTTTCTTTAATTGCACACTTAGGTTTAGTAGCCTTTCTGGTTATCGGTATTAGCTGGAATAGCAGTACTCCAGCTGGAATTGAAGTGGAACTTTGGGACTCAACACCGCAAGTTGAAACACCACCTGCCCCCGAACTTAAAACGGAAATAAAAGAAGAAGCGGCCGATATTGTTGTGAAGAAAAAACCACTAGAAAAAGAACCGCCTAAAAAAGAAAAAGAGGTAGTCAAAGAACCACCTAAGCCAGTAAAAGCTGCTCCTCCAAAAGAAGTACCTAAAAAAGTAGAGTCGCCTAAAAAGGTAGAAGCGCCAAAACCAGCTACCCTTACTCCCGCACAAATTAAGGCGAATGCCGAGGCAGATAAACGACGCGAAGCCAATATTGCCAGCTTACGAGGTATGGCTGGTAATGATGGTGGTACTGGCGGATCGGTTGGTAGCGGAGTTGGTGGGGGTGGCAATGCACCCCCTGGGTGGAGCGATAAAGTCATTAAGAAAGTGCGTGCCAACATCACTTTCAATGCCGATTCCTTTAAAGGCAACAAGCAAACCGTGGTTCAGGTGCGTTTAGCCCCTGATGGCGCTATCCTATCCAGGACAATGACTTCCAGTAGCGGCGATAATGCTTGGGATCAGGCTGTTTTAAGCGCGATTGATGCAACACAGAGTTTGCCTCGCGATGACAATGGACAATTCCCGACATTAACACCCGAACTGAAATTAAAACCAAAGTAAATATCACCATATGATGAATTCAATCGCACGGACTTTGCAAAAAACCATTCTGATTTTCAGTGCTAGCGTATTGAGCTTATTAAGCCTTCCTAGCTTTGCTCAAATGAGTATTGAAATTACTGGTGTTGGTCAATCACTTTATCCCATCGCTGTGATGCGATTTAAAGATGAGGGCAAGTTACCTACTAGCATCACTGACATCATTCGTCAAGATCTAGCACGCAGTGGTTACTTTAAAAATATCGAAAATGGTAACGCTAGCGAGAGTGGCGAAGACGTGCCAAACTATAGTTCTTGGGCTGCTCGTGGAGCCAATGCTTTGGTGGTAGGCTCGGTCGTGCAAAAGGGCGCTGATCAATTTGATATTCAATACAGACTATTTGATATCCGTAAATCCCAGAGTCTTGGTGGCTTAAACATTAATTCCAGCGCTGATAATCTGCGCGCGGCCGCCCATAGAATTGCCGATGACATCATCATGAAGTTATTGGGCGAGCGCGGCATCTTTTCAACACGCTTGTCTTATGTAATTAAGGACGGCAAACGTTTTCGTCTGGTGATCTCTGATGCCGATGGGCAAAATATTCGTAATGCTATGTCTAGTGGCGACCCGATTATTTCTCCATCATGGTCGCCTGATGGCAAGAAGGTTGCTTACGTATCTTTTGAGGATCGCAAACCGGTCATTTACGTTCATGAACTTGCAACTGGTCGTCGTATTGCTCTCTCAAATCAAAAGGGTAACAACAGCGCGCCAGCATGGTCACCTGATGGCAAAAAGCTAGCGATCTCCTTATCCAAAGATGGCAATACGCAAATCTATAGCATCAATGCTGATGGTTCAGGCTTGCAGCGCTTAACTCGTGGTAACACGATTGATACTGAACCCCAATATTCTCCTGATGGTCGCCATATATATTTTACGAGCGATCGTGGTGGCAATCCTCAGATCTACCGTATGAGTGCAGAGGGCGAGCAAGTTGAGGGCGGTAAACGCGTCAGCTTTAAGCAAGGCTTTGTAACTTCACCACGCATCTCTCCTGATGGAAAATATTTAGCCTATATTGCCAATGTCGGCGGCGGCTTCCGTCTCTACATTATGAATCTAGCCACAGGTGACTCACAGGCACTAAGCGATGGGACCAGCGATGAATCACCTTCTTTTGCTGCCAACGGAAAGTACGTTCTCTACTCAACCAAGCTTGGCAACAGACGTGTTTTAGCAGCAGTCTCTGTTGACGGCAATACCAAACAGATATTGAGCATTCCAGGTTCTGATGTACGTCAGCCATCCTGGGGCCCTTTCATGGATTAGTGACAAGGCATTAAAGCGGCGGATTTCTATAAGCTTTATATCAATTTAGGTAGTTCTAGTTCTCTAAGAGGTTAAAATAATCGCTATCAACTAATTTATTAGCTTATTTGTAAGAAAAGGAAGCCTAAATGACAATCTCAACCGCACGACGCGCCGCCACATTTGCACTCTTAGGAGCTAGCGCTTTTTTAGTAGCCTGCTCATCCGGCGTGAAATTAGATGATGTTGATGGCACTGGCACTGGTTCTGCTGCCGCAGATGGAAAAAGTAGCTTTGGCTCACAGCCATGGAACGATCCTAAGAGCCCATTATTTGAAAAAAGTATTTACTTCGGTCTTGATGAATTCACCGTCGAAACCAAATATCAAAAAATGCTGTCTGCTCATGCTGGCTACCTTAAAGCGAATCCAAAGCAAAAAATCATTATTCAAGGTCATACCGATGATCGTGGTACTGCCGAGTACAACTTAGCATTAGGCCAACGTCGTTCTGATGCTGTTCGCAAATCATTGAATTTGATGGGTGTATCGAATGATCAAATGGAAGCAGTCAGCTTTGGTAAAGAAAAACCAAAAGCAGAAGGCAACAATGAGGCTGCTTGGGCAGAAAATCGCCGCGCTGATATTGCCTACATCACCAACTAATGTTGATTGTTTCTACCCTGTTTAAACAAACGCTCTCACGAGCGTTTTGTTTAAGTGCTGCCGTTGTTTTCTGCTGTACTTCAACAAGTGCTTGGGCGCTATTTAATGATGATGATGCTCGCAAAGCCATATTAGAGCTGCGCAAATCTCTAGCCACCACTCAATTAGAACTACAAGGTCAGATTGATAAGCTCAAGTCGGAAAATACACAACTGCGTGGCAAGATTGAGAATATAGAGAAGCAAGGCGAAGATATTTCTAAAAGCCAAAAGACTTATTACAAGGACCTCGATAGTCGTATTGGCAATATTGAGCCCCGTACTGTCACGATTGAAGGTGTTACTGGCTCAGTTCAGCCTGCTGAGACTAGCGCTTATGACGATGCCTTAAAGCTATTTCAAGGTGGAAGCTTAAAAAGAGCTGACTCAGAATTTTCAGCATTTATTACTCGATTCCCTAAGAGCCCATACGAACCGCTCGCTATGTTCTGGGGTGGCAATAGTAAATATGCCACTAAGGATTACAAGGGAGCAATTACTCAATTGCAATCTCTCATTGCTCGCTACCCAAATCATCCCCGCCTTCCTGCTGCGATGTTGACAATCGGAAACTGTCAGTTAGAGATGGGCAATAAAGCAGCAGCCAAAAGAACATTTATTGAGATTGTTTCTCAGTATCCTGGTACCGATACCGCAAAAGACGCGCAACGGCTGCTTGCTGCCACCAAGTAAGCATCCGTAATGTCTTCGTTGTCTGCAGCCTTTTCACATTTTGCTCCACGCAAACCTGACGCGCCTGCTGTTATCTTGTTTTCAGGTGGCCTCGATTCCAGCACCATTCTTGCCTTAGCAAAAGATCTTGGTTATGCACCATATGCGCTATCAGTAGCTTATGGTCAACGTCATTCTTCCGAGTTAGCTGCTGCAAAACATATTGCCAAAAAGATGGGGGTCATTCGTCACGAAGTGGTGAACTTAGACCTCACTCGCTTTGGTGGTTCAGCCCTGACAGATTCGGATATTGCCGTTCCTATCAAGCCTGCTAATGACCAAGAAATTCCTGTGACCTATGTTCCAGCGCGCAATACGATCTTGCTCTCACTAGCATTAGGTTGGGCCGAATCCTTAGGTGGATTAGATGTGTTCTATGGTGCTAATGCCGTTGACTATTCTGGTTATCCAGACTGTCGTCCGGAATACGTTGCATCATTCGAAGAAATGGCTAATCTAGCAACTAAAGCTGGTGTAGAAGCCATTAATCACGAGAATCGCTTTCGAGTACATGCCCCGATTATCAATATGAGCAAGGCTCACATTATTGAACTGGGAAGTACTCTTGGTGTGGATTACTCTCAAACCGTTTCTTGTTATCAAGCAAATGATTTGGGAGAAGCCTGCGGTGAATGTGAGTCTTGCCGCTTAAGGCAGATAGGCTTTAAACAAGCTAATCTGAGCGATCCTACTCGTTATCAGAAAAAGTAAAAGAGATTACTGATTTACTGTGCTTGAGTCTCAAGCATGCGCGCTACATATCGCGCAATCAGATCAATCTCAAGGTTTACTAAGTTGCCCTGCTTAAGTTTTCCTAGCGTTGTATTCTCAAGAGTGTGAGGGATGATATTGATATCAACCAAGCATGAAGTTGTAGTGTCTTCTGTTTTATTCACAGTCAAAGAAACACCATTAACCACAATCGACCCTTTATAAGCTAGATAAGGGGCTAGTTCCTTAGGTGCTTCGATTCGGAGAAGCCAAGAACCATAATCATCTGCTGCAACTTGTGCAAAGTGAGAAACCTTACCAACACCATCCACATGGCCACTCACTAAATGACCACCTAAGCGATCATTTAAACGTAATGCCTTCTCTAAATTAACAGGACCAGTTTGATCTAAGCCCACTGTCTTGCTTAATGACTCTCGCGAAATATCCAGAGTAAAGGTATTACCTTCAAACTGGGTCGCAGTCATACAAGCCCCTTGAATGGCAATGCTATCGCCGAGCACCACGTCATCTAAGTAGCCCGCCGGAACCTCAACAAGCAAATGCAAACCATCGCCCTTTTCTTGGGCGCTTTTGATGTGACCAACGGCAGTAATGATTCCTGTAAACATGGATTGATTTTAATTCCGAATCAAGCGAAGACGTAAATCGGGTCCAAAGAGGCTCTGATCAATGATTTGCCAATTCTCACGAACTTCCAACTGCTGTAATGGTGTGACATTCGCCATGCCAATACCATCACCCATAAAGAAGGGTGCGTAATAGAGCAATAATTCGTCTACACAGTTTTCCCTGAGCATCGAACCATTGAGCTTAAAGCCCGACTCAATATGAATTTCATTCATCTCACGCTCTTTTGCAAGATAAGAAAATAATTGTGGTAAATCTACCTTGCCATATTCATTAGCCATTTCAATCACTTCAATGCCGCGCTCTTGAAAGGCTGTCGCTTTTTGCTGCAGCTCTGCATTATTTAAATGGGCACAAACAATGATGACTCCAGACTGATCAAGATTGTGCAAAATTTTGGCAGATGGCGGGGTCTCGAGCTTGGAATCAATAATGATTCTCCATGGCTGACGATCAGTCTGTACGTCTCTGACATTCAAGCTAGGATCGTCTTCTTTAACAGTGCCCACTCCCGTGACAATGGCACAAGCTTGCGCGCGCCAATGATGTCCATCAGCTCGAGCCAGCGGCCCAGTGATCCACTGACTGCGTCCATCAAGTAAAGCAGTCTTTCCATCCAGGCTGGCGGCAATCTTCAGGCGTACCCAAGGCAAACCCCGAGTCATCCGTGAAATAAAACCCCGATTGAGTGCTTGTGCATCATCCGCTAATAATCCACAGTGCACATCAATGCCAGCAGCCTTTAATTTTTCCAAACCCTGACCCGCAACTAAGGGATTTGGATCAGACATCGCCACTACTATCATCGCTGGCTTTACTGCAATCAATGCATCAACACAGGGAGGGGTTCGTCCAGTATGACTACAAGGTTCTAATGTCACATATATCGTCGAACCGCTAGCGCTCAATCCTTTAGCTTTGACATCAGCCAATGCCTGGACTTCAGCGTGAGGGCCTCCTACTCTTTGGGTGTAGCCACGGCCAATCACTTGCCCATCTTTCACAATCACACAACCAACACGCGGATTGGGGTTGGCTAAATAAAGTGCTTTCTGAGCTTCGGCTAAAGCCTCTCTCATCAATTGGTGGTCGACTGCGCTGTACATGGGTCTATTAAAACCGATTGTGTGGATCAGCGCCAAATTTAGCCTGGTTTCAAGGCTAATCAGTTTATTTACAGCGTTTTGAATCCGTACTGGGATCGCAAATCCGCCAACGCCCGCCACTTCCCATAATCAGTTGCCTCTCTAGATGCGAGACCCTGCGATGACCCAAGATCAGGCGATTTGCGATAAAGCCACCTTGACCAGTCTTGGCAGCTCCAGCAGCATTAAATAAAATACCTTTTTGACTGGAATGGGGATCACTAAACCCTTTGCCACCACCCTTAAAGTACACAGGGAATAGTTGTTCTTGCGAAAACCAATATTTACTAAGGCAGGCTATTCCGCTAGTTTTATTGCTACAAGCACTATGAACTAGCCAACCAGTCTCCCACTGATTATCTACGCGGGGAGCGATCAAAATAGATTGGCCTAAATACAAAGCTTGGTTTCTGGCGAAATTGGCGTGAGCGATAAATCTTCTCGCAATCGCATCTATCTCTCGAGTAGCAATCTGTTCTTGCAAAAGCGGCATCGTGCTTACTGCCATGATGGCTACGATCAGGACTACTGCCATAAGCTCTAGTAGACTTGCGCCAAATTGTTTATCGGCTAAATCAGTCAAAAGACTGCCGCCAATTTAACCGACTCGCCGCTCCAGTCTTTTCATCTAAGTAAACATGCACTTGAATACTCGGTTTTTGCTTACTGGAGATCATCCAGATATTTTTTCCAACAGGCTGAATAAAGCAATGATTCTCTGCCAGCACTGCTAGCTGAGAAATATTCTCCTCACATTCCAATACGGATTTTTCAGTGGCAATGAAGTTGCGATGTGCAAGCGTCATACTATTTTTCTCAATAATAGCCAGCGCTGTCATGCGCTCTAAATAGGCTACTAAAGATGAAACGAGCAATACAAGAGATAAAACCCAAGCCAAGATCACAAAAGGTTCCTGGTCGAAAAAGTACGCTGCAGCTCAAGCTGTAATGCGCGTCCATCTGTCATTTGCAAAGTCACCTTGTATAACTTTTGTCTCCCAGTCTCACTAAGATTGAGCGGCGTAATATCCTCGATCCACAAACCATGGATACCATTCATCAAAGTCGTATTTTGAATGCGCCCCTGCCGATCTAATGACTGACACATCAAAGAGCCACCATTCACTTTGGCGCCTTTAGGAACCCCTGCTTGACGCTCTACCAGAAAACCTTGATGTGCTAACTGATATTTAGTGCGGTCTTTGGTAATGATATTGCCGATGCAATCAAAATCGATGCCATCAGATAAGCCATGTTTGACTGTCAGAAAATCTGAGCCACGATAGCCTGTCTTTTTCTGGATCTGAATAAACCGATTCGTATCAGCTCGTTGACTCTTCGTCACCGGAGATTGGATATGAGAATAGCCTGCCATACGGATAGCTCGACCTATTAGTTGTAGCGCTCTATCGCCATCAGTCATTAAAGCCTGCGTCTTCTCAAATTGAATATGTTTAGCCACCAGATCTGCGCTTGTTTTTAATAATGGATTGAGAAGTACTAGGCAGAGCGCGAGACCGACTAAACACTCGAGTAGATTCATTTTTTACGGGACCAATAGAGATAGATCGTGCATATTCACTGCGTTCATAAACATCGGATTCCTTTGTTAGTTCTGCTTTTTGAGTTTGGAACTGAGCCTGGCGTAAAGCCAAACTGAGATAGATTTGCACCATCGACATCCAAACCCCCAAAATAAGACTCATGGCCACCAGGACCTCTAGCAAAATAAATCCCTCTTGAGTACCTTTTTTTAAGGCGCCCTTGCTCAATAATTTTGTTTTCGGAAAATATCGGCTAAACCAGGGCATGCCTTATTTTCTAGATTCTCTAGACCCTTTGAAACACTCCTGTGGGGCTCTTCATGTCAGAAAGATGGGGTATTGCTGTAAGAGATCACCGTAATTGCCTCATCAGCTTAAAATAGAGGGCTATGCCAAACAAACTCGCCTCCACTGAAGAAATCATTGCTGAGCTCAGCGCTGGGCGAATGGTCGTCTTGGTCGATGAAGAAGATCGTGAAAATGAAGGTGATCTTGTACTCGCTGCAGATCACGTGACAGCTGACGCCGTTAACTTCATGGCCAAACATGGTCGTGGACTGATTTGCCTCACCCTGACACGCGAGCGTTGTCAACAGTTAAACCTCCCCCTCATGGTGCGTGATAACGGCACTGCGATGGGCACGAATTTCACAGTCTCGATTGAGGCAGCAAGTGGAGTGACAACCGGTATTTCTGCAGCTGACCGCGCACTGACAATTAAAACTGCGGTAGCGCCCCATGCAAAACCAAGTGACCTCGTTCAACCTGGTCACATATTTCCCTTGATGGCACAACCCGGTGGCGTTCTGATTCGTTCAGGACATACTGAAGCGGGCTGTGATCTTGCAGCAATGGCTGGTTGCTCTCCCACTTCTGTCATTTGTGAAATCATGAAAGACGATGGCAGCATGGCGCGTCTGCCTGACTTGTTAGATTTCGCTAAAGAACATCAACTCAAAATTGGCAGCATTGCAGACCTGATTCAATATCGCAGCCAACATGAAAGTATTGTGGTGCGTGAGGGTGAGCGCGATTTCATTACCCCTTGGGGGAAATTTAAAGGCGTGATCTATCGCGACAAGCCAAGTTCTTGCATTCATATTGCTCTGGTTCATGGCACCCCTACTGAAGATCAAGAAACCTTAGTACGCGTTCATGAGCCTGTGACTGTCTTAGACTTCCTAGACGCTAAGGTCAGTAACCATTCCTGGCCTCTGGTCCAAGCATTACAACAAATTGCTGGATCAAAAGCCGGTGTTGCAGTACTACTCAACGCTTCAGGAATTGCCGCCCCCAATGATGGCGACTGGTTAGCGCAGTTTCAAAAACTCAATGGCGTAAAAACTGAAAATTCTGCACCCCTTGCACGTAAAACTGATTTCAGAAGCTACGGTATTGGTGCACAGATTCTGAAAGATATAGGAGTGGGTAAGATGCGTTTACTTGCTAACCCTATTCCCGTGCCAAGCCTTTCTGGATATAAGCTAGAAGTGACTGGCTATACCCCATACACTGCTCCTCATTTAGAAAAGTAAACCTCATGACTAGTTCTAATAATGATTCTGTTGGCGTCTTAGCAACTGACCTCAATGGTCAAGATTTACGCATTGGTATTGTGCAGGCACGCTTTAATGAAGATCATTGTGTCGCCCTGACAACTGCGTGCATTCATCAACTCATTTTATTGGGCGTTGCTCAGGAAGATATCAAGCTCGTCACTGTGCCTGGTGCACTAGAAATTCCATTTGCGTTACAGAAGATGGCTGAGACTGGAGAGTTTGATGGTCTTGTAGCGCTTGGTGCTGTGGTACGCGGTGAAACCTATCACTTTGAATTAGTCTCCAATGAATCAGCAGCAGGCATTACCCGAGTTTGCCTAGAATCTGGTCTGCCAATCGCCAATGGCATTCTCACTTGTGATACTGATGAGCAAGCAAAAGCTCGTGTTGACATTAAAGGTGCTGACTGTGCAAAAGCAGTAGTAGAGATGGCTAACTTGGCTTTAGCATTGACTCCTGATCTAGATATTGAGATCAACTCCAACGAAGAGTAATGATGAATATGTCTAAGCCTGGCAATACTTCAAGCAATACCTCAGCCCCAAAAGATAGTAAAGCGAGTGCGCCTAAGCGCTCACTGACGCCACGCCGTCGCGCTCGTGAATATGCGCTTCAAGGGGTCTATCAAAGTCTCGTCATGCGACGTGCTGGTAGTCTTCCCAATAAAATATTGATTGCTAAACAACTGGCAGAAGATCCAGCCTTTCGTCGTTGTCAGCTAGAACTCTTTCAGGGTATTTTTGAAGGTGTACTCGATCGTACAGATGAGTTTGAAGCCCTCATTACTCCCGCACTGGATCGCCCCATTAATGAGCTCTCGCCAGTTGAGCATGCTGCCCTTCTGATTGGCACTTATGAACTTGCTGCAGACCTATCAGTACCCTATAAAGTGGCTATTAATGAGGCAGTGGAATTAGCCAAAACCTTTGGTGGTACTGACGGCCATAAATATGTCAATGGCGTTTTAG
>JBILYO010000171.1:0-4523 GCA_044377685.1 Polynucleobacter sp.
AATAATTTCCCGGTAAATCAGCCAGCGCACGACCAGCATATTTACCAAAAGGCATTTTCATCAAAACTAGTTTCTCTAGGGCCTGAGCATCCATTTAAAAAGAATCTTACAAGTAAAGCGGAAAAAACCCCGCAACTCACGCCATTTATTTAGAAGTGGTCATTTTATCAAATGAGAATCATTCTTATTTGATATGCTATATTGAGAACCATTCTCAATTACTTTTATCAACCACTTCACATCAAATATGAAAATCACTATTAAAAAAATTCTTGCCTTTGCCTTGTGTATCACTGCTGCTCTTCACGTCTCATTCGCTTTTGCAGGTGAAGGCGTCTTTGGTTGGATATACACCCTAGATCTTCAGCCCAAGGGAAGTTTGGAGTTCGAACAACGACTGCAGTTAAATCAACAACAAGCAGCTGGCACATATGAAGCTTGGACTGCAAGAACCGAACTTGAATATGGCCTGACGAATGATTTACAGATTGCAGGCTACATCAATTCTTACTACACCAATGCCAATCAAAACTACACCAACCCAGAAGCTTGTGGTGATTCTGCATCGTGCACAGCTGGTTATGGCGTACCAGAAAGTTATGACCCGGCTAGCCCTTACAGAAAAAGTGGCATTGAAGGCGGATCATTAGAGGCCATTTATCGCATTACCAATCCTGTCACCTCACCGGTAGGCGTTGGACTGTATTTAGAGCCTACGATTGGTAAAAATAAAAATGAGATTGAGGCTCGCCTGCTGCTGCAATCGAACTTTATAGATGACCGCCTCATCTTAGCTGGGAACGTCGTTGTTGCTAATGAACAGTTAAAGTTTGTCGGCAATGGCAATGTGCCTGAGTCTATGCTCGATATTTTATTGGGCGCCAGCTATCGATTTGCACCCAAATGGTCAGCTGGTGTAGAGGCACGCTTTCATAACGACTACTCCAGTTACAACCTTCAAAACCAAATTCAAAAAGCAACTTTTGTGGGTCCGAATGTGCACTACGCCACTAAAGACTGGTGGATCACTGGTGCCTGGCGCTATCAGCTTAAGGGTAATACCTGCATGGGTGATGGTACTGCCGAATGTTCCAATGCTCGAGTTTGGGACAGTCATTCTGTCAATGAATTCATTGTCAAAGTGGGATTCCCGCTGAGCTAAAAGCAAATAGAAATTAATAATGAACTGGAATCCACATCCTCTCAGTCTTATTGGGTTGGCAATCGTCAGTACACCGATGATTGCCCAAGCTAAAATTTATGCTTCAGTAGAGCAAGCTCAAAAGCTCTTACTACCCAATAAACAACTTCATCAAACGCCGATTCTGATTACCAAAGATTTACAAGAAAAAATGCGAGTCGCCTCAAGCATTCGTCATCCATTCCAAGGGAATCGAATCTGGAAAGCAAACGACGGTAGCTGGTTTGTTATAGATGAAGTAGTGGGTAAACATGAAATGATTACCTATGCAGTAGGTCTGAACCCCGCTGGTAGTATCACTGGAATCGAAATCTTAGAGTATGTGGAGTCCTATGGCTATGAAGTAGCAGAGGCCCAGTGGCGAAATCAATTTGTAGGAAAAAATATTGATGACCCGATTAAATTAAATCAAGATATTCAAAATATTGGGGGTGCCACCCTCTCTTGCAAGCATATTGCCGATGGGGTTAAGAGAGTAGCTGTTTTACACGAGCTAGCACTCAAACATATGAAAAGTAAATGAGGCGCTGTAAACCACTTCTAGGCACCTTTGTGGAGATATCTATTGAGCAAGAAGATGCTGAGGCCTTAATGAACGATGCCTTTACTGAGATTGAAAAAGTTCAAGACTTAATGAGCTTTCATCATCCCCAAAGCGAGTTGTCTAAGATCAATCGTCAAGCGCACCTAGGCCCGATCAAAATTGATAGGTGGACTGCTCAAATACTACACATTGCCCAAGATATCCACTTGCATTCAGGTGGATTGTTTAATTGCGGAATTGGGTATCGCCTGGTTGCTGCGGGTTTATTGCCAAATCATCTCAATATCAATGTACATGACTTTGGTGGAATTGAAGATCTTTACTTTATTGATCAAGAGAGGGTCAGTTCAGTACATCCGCTTTGCTTAGATCTTGGCGGTATCGCCAAGGGCTTTGCGGTAGATATGGCGGTAAACACTTTAATTGCACGAGGAGTGAATTCAGGAGCAGTCAACGCGGGTGGAGATTTAAGAGTCTTCGGAAATATTCCCCAAATCATTCATCTTCGTAAGCCCCAAGCACCAAGTCAGTTAATTGAGATTGGAACTCTATCAAATGGGGCAATTGCCACGAGCGGCTTGTACTTTGCCGCAAGAGACAAACAAAAAAGTCATATTGTTCACCCTCTTAAGAAGACAGAAGTAGACGCTGAAGAGAGCTTTCTTGAGTCTTATTCCATCCTCGCAAAAGAATGCGTCTATGCCGATGCACTCACTAAGGTCTTAGCGCTTTCTAAACAGCAAAATCATCCCTGTTTTGCACATTACTCTGCTCAAGCCATCAGGATTAGCAGATGAGCCGTCTTGGAAAAATGCCGACTTGGCAAAAGTTCTTTGTTATCGGTAGCATGCTCAGCTGCTCGATTACCGGTACGATATATTTACTTGGCCATGAATTTGATATTGAGCGCAGCCTACTGGGTCATCACAAGATACTGGCAAGTCACGGTCTCACTGCAATCATTGCCAGCATCGCCTTAGGCTCAGTCCTACCGTTTCACCTCAAGGCAGGCTATCAGTCTGCTCGAAAATGGCTGAGTGGATTTACGCAACTAGGCCTTCTGGTGATCCTACTCATAACGGGAGGCTTTTTGTATTACGGGCCTCTAGAGTTTCGTGATTCTGCCATCCTACTTCACTGGTTAACAGGATTGCTCTTCTTTTCGATCTTGATTGTTCACTGTCTTATTCAATGGGATAGGCGTAAGAACAGCTCATAAATAAAAAGAGGTGCACTTTTACATGCGCCTCTTTAACAACTGCCAGCCATCTTATCAAGACTTACTTAGAGCAAGAGCCTTTAACAGATGTTCCGCAAGTAGTAATACCCAACAATGGATATGCTGGGCAAAAACGGAAAAGCCCAGTAGTTAAGGGGATTAAACCTAACCAAGCCCACCAACCCAATACATTCGTTATTGCCAAGGCTACCAATAGGGCGCCAACAGCAATTCTTAAAATCCGATCAATACCGCCAACATTGCTTTTCATGATGTACTCCCTTTATCAAACGTAAATCTTTTCTGTTCATTTATTATTTTTTGCAGTAGTGCTTATAGAGTAAACCCATTACGGCTACTGCTACCTGACTTGCAAGTGAGTAATAGATTTGCTTGCCTTCTCTACGAGTTTTTACCAATTTTTCTTTACGTAACACCGTCAACTGCTGAGAGAGTGTTGGCTGATGCAAATCTAATGCTGACTCTAGCTCACTGACGCACTTTTCACTTTGCGCAATCTCACATAAAAGCATCATGCGGTCACGATTAGAGAGAACTTTCATGAGCTTGCAAGCATCATCTGCTGATGCCTGCATTTTTTTCAACTCAGATTTAGAAATCATCATGTTCATATTAGAGAGCATTTAATGGAATTTTGAGATAAGACTTGCCGTTATCTTCGGGCTCAGGAAAATGACCTGCTCGAATATTGACCTGAATCGATGGCAAAATTAAGGTCGGCATTTGCAAAGTCTCATCACGCTGAGTGCGCATTTGTACAAATTGCTCCTCACTAATACCATCATGCACATGAATGTTGCCTGATTTTTCAGCCTCTACAGTCGAACAAAATTCAGGACTACGCTCGTTTGGTGGATAGTCATGGCACATATACAGCTTGGTTTCATTAGGATAAGACAAGATTTTTTGTATAGACTGATAAAGCGTTTTTGCATTACCCCCTGGAAAATCGCAACGCGCTGTACCAACATCAGGCATAAATAAAGTATCGCCAACAAATACTGCATCACCAATCTCATAAGCCATGCATGCTGGCGTATGCCCTGGAACATAGAGAGCCTTTAATGAGAGTTCACCAAAAACAAGCGATTCACCATCTGTTAAGAGATGATCAAATTGTGAGCCGTCAACTTCAAAACCTTCTTCCAGATTAAATACACCCTTAAAAACGCTTTGCACATTTGTAATGTGATTACCAATAACTAGCTTTCCACCTAATTTTTCTTGAAGATATGGTGCAGCGGTTAAATGATCTGCATGAGCATGCGTTTCTAAAATCCAGGTGAGCTTTAATTCTTCAGTCTTTATAAACTGAATAACTTCGTCTGCAGAATGAGTGCTTGTTCGTCCTGATTTAGAGTCGTAATTAAGCACCGAGTCAATAATGACGCAAGGAGTTCCTTTGCCGCCAGAGACTACATAAGTAAAAGTCCAAGTTTCTGGATCAAAAAACGACTTAATGTCTGCTGCTAATTTTGTGTTCACAATGGCCTTTCAGAGCAATGTCGGACAATTATTAATATGTATATTTATATACT
>JBILYO010000170.1:0-4523 GCA_044377685.1 Polynucleobacter sp.
TTTGCAATCTGCTTGCGCAGGCCCCACTGCAATTGTTTGTGCTCAAAGGGCGCTTCGATGACTTCACTGACTTCAGAGCAAGCGCGATAGATGGGGGCTACCCAAGTGCTGGCAAGAACATCAATTGTTGAGTCAGGATAAAGTGCTTTGATGCTCGCCAATAAAGGCTGAGTCATCACAGCATCCCCAATCCAGTTTGGGGCGATGATCAGAATACCTGGCATGGGTTGTATCCCGATTCAGCGCCTTGCAGCGCCGATCTGATTTAGTGTCCGTGTGGCTCAGTGCCAGGAATGAGCTTGTACTCTGCGCCACAATAAGGACACTTTGCATCGCCAGTTTTGGTGATGTCTAAAAACACGCGTGGATGTGAATTCCAAGCTGGCGTCTTATTGGTTGGGCAATGTAATGGTAGATCTTTGCCATCTACCATTACTACTTGAGCTTGAGTCATTGATTGATTCCTGGTTGCTAGAGATTACTGCAACATTTACTTGACGTAAGTCAGCCACGATTTATATTTGTCGTTTCTGCCATACACTGCGTCAAAAAATGTCTTCTGAATTTTCTCTGTAATCGGACCACGCTTACCGTCACCAATAGTACGATCATCTAGTTCACGAATGGGCGTAACTTCTGCAGCAGTACCAGTAAAGAAGGCTTCATCTGCCGAGTAGACCTCATCACGCGTAATACGCTTTTCGCGTAACTCTAAACCTAGATCTTTAACGATATCAATAATAGAGTCACGTGTAATACCGTCTAAGCAAGAAGCTAGATCTGGTGTATAGACAATGCCATCGCTCACCATAAACATGTTTTCACCAGAGCCTTCAGAAACATAGCCTTCAGTATCAAGTAAGAGCGCTTCATCGTAGCCATTGGCTGTCACTTCTTGGTTAGCCAAAATCGAGTTGATGTAGTAGCCAGAAGCTTTGGCGCGTACCAAGGAAGAGTTCACAAAGTGGCGAGTAAATGATGAAGTCTTTACGCGGATCCCTTTATTGATTCCATCTTCACCTAAGTAAGCACCCCATTGCCAAGCTGCAATGGCGGTATGGATCGTATTGCCCTTAGGAGAGATTCCTAATCTTTCAGAGCCAATAAAGATGATGGGGCGGATATAGCACGCCTCCAACTGATTACTATTAACAACCTCAATAATCGCCTTAGTAATTTCTTCTTTGCTGTAAGGCATATTCATTTGGAAGATCTTGGTGCCATTAAACAGGCGCTTCACATGCTCAGGAAGACGGAAAATAGCAGTACCTTGCGGGGTTTTATAAGCACGAATCCCCTCAAAAACGCCCATTCCATAGTGCAGGCTATGGGTAAGCACATGAATATTGGCCTCACGCCAAGGAACTAGCTTCCCATCGGACCAAATAAAACCATCGCGGTCGGACATCGACATTTTTTCTACCTTTTTAGTATCTATTAAATTGGGTATTTCTGGAGCGCCTTGCCAGTCGGCTTTATGCCTCTAGCTCAGAATGCGTCCAAGCCCCTATTGTAGAACAGGCAGGGTATTTCTTTGTTGGGTTCCTTTGGGTAGTAGCCCCGAAACATTTAGAATGGAGTATTCCCAAGAATCAAGCTAAAACACCTTAACCACCCTATTTTTCTGAAAAAACATGCCGGAATCCTTATTTAAAGTTAAACGTTTAAGTGAATTGGCCCAATCAGGCCTTTTGAAGGGGAAACGGGTTCTCATCCGTTCCGACTTAAATGTGCCCCAGGACGATGCCGGTAACATTACCGAAGACACCCGAATTCGGGCGTCTATGCCTGCAGTGCAAATGTGTCTTGATGCTGGGGCCGCCGTGATGGTGACTTCACACTTGGGTCGTCCAACCGAAGGGCAATTTAAGCCGGAAGATAGTTTGGCCCCAGTGGCCGATCGGATTGCGACTTTGCTCAATCGCAAAGTGCCCCTCATTAGTCATTGGGTTAATGGTGGATTCGAAGTGAAGCCTGGCGAATTAGTACTTCTAGAAAATTGCCGCTTAAATGTAGGCGAAAAGAAAAATAATGATGAGTTAGCAAAAAAGATTGCTGCTCTGTGTGATGTGTATGTCAATGATGCTTTTGGTACTGCGCATCGTGCCGAAGCAACGACTTATGGTGTAGCAAAATTTGCACCAGTAGCTTGTGCAGGGCCACTGATGGCTGCGGAGTTAGATGCCTTGAGCAGAGCGCTAGCAAGCCCTAAGCGTCCGCTGGTAGCGATTGTGGCTGGCTCTAAAGTATCTTCAAAGTTGACTATCCTCAAAGCTTTGGCTGACAAAGTCGACGAACTCATTGTGGGTGGTGGTATTGCTAATACCTTCATGCTTGCCAAGGGATTGCCGATTGGTAAATCTCTGGCTGAACCCGACTTAGTCAATGAAGCAAGAGAAATTATGGAGATCATGGAAAAGCGTGGAGCACATGTGCCTATTCCTGAAGACGTTGTCGTTGCAAATGAGCTGTCTCCATTAGCGCGCGCCAATCGTGTTCCTGCTGATCAAGTAGCAGAAGACGATATGATTTTAGATATCGGCCCCAAAACAGCAGCACGCCTCTCGACCATGCTGGCTCATGCGGGCACGATTGTTTGGAACGGCCCCTTGGGCGTTTTTGAAATTGATCAGTTTGGTGGTGGTACCAAAATGTTAGCTGCTGCGATTGCCCATTCCCCAGCATTCTCCATTGCGGGTGGTGGCGATACTTTGGCGGCGATTGCTAAATATGGTATTGAAAATCAAGTAGATTACATCTCAACTGGTGGCGGCGCTTTCTTGGAATTCCTCGAAGGTAAAACCTTGCCAGCCTTTGCAGTATTAGCTGAAAGAGCGAAAGACTAAATATGCTTCGAGCAACCAAAATTATTGCCACCTTAGGGCCCGCATCTGAAAAGCCTGAAGTCCTTCGCGACATGATTCGTGCAGGTGTGGATGTTGTGCGGATGAACTTTTCGCATGGCACAGTAGCAGATCACAAAGCACGTCACGATTTAGTGCGCAGCATTTCTGCTGAAGTGGGCAAAGAAGTAGGCATCATGGCTGACCTTCAAGGCCCCAAAATCCGTGTCGGAAAATTTTCTGACAGCAAAATTTTGCTCAAAGAAGGCGAGCAATTTATTTTGGATGTGAATTGCCAATTAGGTAATCAAGGACGTGTTGGCCTAGACTATAAAGAGTTGCCCAATGATGTTAAATCAGGCGATCGTCTTTTACTCAATGACGGCTTAGTTGTATTACGTGTCGATAGGGTTCAGGGTGGAGAAATCTACACCCTTGTAGAACAGGGTGGTCCACTGTCGAATAACAAAGGTATTAACCGTGCTGGTGGGGGTCTTACTGCTCCTGCACTCACTGAAAAAGATATTACTGATTTAGATGCTGCGATCGCAATGGGCGTTGATTTCTTGGCGATCAGTTTTCCAAAAGATGGTGCTGATATGGCTTACGCCCGCAAATTAGCGGATGCTGCTAGCGCTAAATATGGCGTTGGTAAAGTGCGCACCATTGCAAAGGTCGAGCGCGCAGAAGCCATTGAACCTGCAGCACTCAAAAGCATTATTGCTCAGAGTGATGGCATCATGGTTGCTCGTGGCGACTTGGCGATTGAAGTGGGTAACCCTGCTGTACCAGCACTACAAAAGCGCATGATTAAGTGGGCGCTCGAGGCCGATAAATTTACGATCACGGCAACCCAGATGATGGAGTCGATGATTAACGCGCCAGTGCCTACACGCGCTGAAGTGAGTGACGTAGCTAATGCCGTCTTAGATGGTACTGACGCTGTGATGCTTTCTGCTGAATCTGCTGCTGGTTTGTATCCAGTGCAGACGATTAAAGCAATGGCAGAAATTTGCGTAGAGGCAGAAAAATCCGATCGCGTTAAATTGGACACTGATTTCTTGGATCAAACTTTTACTCGGATTGATCAAACTATTGCCTTGGGCGCTTTATTTACCGCCCATCATTTGAATGCGAATGCGATTGCGGCATTAACAGACTCAGGCTCTACTCCGATTTGGATGAGTCGCCATAATATTCATGTCCCTATTTTTGCATTGACATCCAAGATTTCGACACAGCGTGCTTTGAGCACCTACCGCAACGTCACTCCAATTGGTTTGGATTATTCCAAAGACCGGGATACGGCTTTACAAGAGGTAGAGGCGTGTCTCAAGAAATTAGGCGTGGTTAAAAAAGGTGATACCGTGGTGTTCACTTCAGGCGAACCCATGGGCGAGCCTGGCGGTACCAATACCCTCAAAATTATTCATGTGAAGTAATCCCATTCATTTACCTATCTCATTAACGCATTCAATTTATTAAGAGAACATCATGGCTTTAGTATCTTTGCGACAACTCTTGGATCATGCAGCTGAAAATGGTTACGGCCTGCCAGCGTTTAACGTCAATAACTTAGAGCAGGTCACTGCCATCATGGAGGCTGCGAATGAAGCAGATTCTCCAGTGATCATGCAAGCATCCGCTGGTGCGCGTAAATATGCTGGGGAAGCATTTTTA
>JBILYO010000169.1:0-4523 GCA_044377685.1 Polynucleobacter sp.
ACAACCGTGCCCTCTCACAATTAGCAAGCAAGCTGAACAAACCGGTAGCCAATATTGAAAAATTGATTGTCTGGGGTAACCATAGCCCAACCATGTATCCAGACTATCGTTTTGCTACAGTTGATGGAAAATCAGTAAAAGATAGCATTAATGATGCAGCTTGGAATAAAGATGTTTTCATTCCTACCGTAGGTAAACGTGGTGCAGCCATCATTGATGCTCGTGGCCTTTCATCTGCTGCCTCGGCAGCAAATGCTGCAATCGATCATATGCATGATTGGGTGCTTGGCACCAATGGTAAATGGGTCACAATGGGTATACCATCTAAAGGTGAGTACGAAATCCCTGCTGAAGTCATTTATGGTTTCCCAGTAGTTTGTGAAAATGGTGAATACAAAATGATTGAAGGCTTGGAGATCGATGCATTTTCACGTGAGCGTATGACTCATACCTTGAATGAATTACTCGAAGAACAGGCTGGCGTTAAGCACTTGCTCTCATAAGGAAATAACCAAATGAAAAAAACCCTTCTTGCCATGAGCGTTGCGTTTGCAGGTCTAGGCTTTACTGCACACGTATTTGCAAATGAAGAAGTTGTTTGGACCTGTAACGATGGTAAGCAATTTAGAACAACAGGAACTACTGAGAGGATTCGTATCACTTGGGAGGCCAGATCTTATGATTTGGAACGCCAAACTTCTCTTCCAGGCAGTCTGCGCTATAAGAACACAAGCTCAGGTCATGATCTCGTAGTTCTTGGAAATAAAGCAATGCTCTTTAATATTAAGGCGGGTATTCGTTTGGCTGATTCTTGCCAAACGGCAGAAATGAAGTCTGGTAAATTACCTCACTTATTTGCCGGCGCAGAACCTTTTACACCGAATTAAGCTTCATAGCAGCATGCATTAAAAAAGCCGAGTAATCCTCGGCTTTTTTATTTCCTCAGCCAATTATTAATGAAACAGAGGTTGCTGGGTTGGTGCATCTTCAGGCATTTCAGCATGCACAGCCTCCCCAGATCGATCCGGAAATAAAGGCGCTCCGCAGTCGTCACACAATTCTGGTTCAAACAACATGGCATGCCGAAATACGTCCTCTACACCAGCATCATGCAAGGCATCACAAATCTTCTTAATGGGGCTTTCGTCATCTGACAAGTCATTCAATGCGTCATTTGCAACCGTCTCACGATCATAAAGAGGCCATATCACGCCATACATGACCTCAGAAGATCCCTTTGCGCTAAACGCAATTCGGTATTCATCCGCCTGCTCTTCACCAAAGGCACCAACCACACAAGATAAGCCAGCAGGCAAAATACCAACCGTGCTCTCCATGAAATTGACTGCTGCACGAATACTTAATGGTCTGACATGTTTATCTGCTAAACGGCAATTAGTGAAATAAGATTCAGGCAGCAACAGCTCAAACTCACATCCTGGCAACAAAGAGGCAATAGGATCATGCATGGCATTTTGCCAACCAATGAGACTCACGCCACGCTCTTGTCGGATAGGTGGCTCGGCTTGCCAGCGAAATATCGGCGACCCCTTAGGAGCACACAATGCAGCAATAATGAAACGGGGATCCGCTAACACTGCAATGGTTTCAGACATGTCTCGCAACTCTAACTTGACTTCCTTAGAAGAAATAGCTGCAGTAGCTAAGGCTTCAGTTAAGACTCGAGTTTGGCAGTGCGAGTGGGGCATCTGATCAATACTATAGAGCCAAGGAACAATCGCTAAACGGGTATCACTAGCGGCAATGGCTGAATGTAAAGATTGTGCTGTTGCTTCAATAAGACTTACTGGTAAAGGGCCGGAAGGAATTTGATAGCGAGTATGGGCCACTATTGGTAAAGCGAGTAAGAGCACATCCCACTCTTGACCTTCAAATTCCAACTTAAGTGATTCAGCCAAGGTTTCAGCAGTATCCGCTAACACTTCAAAAGCAACGGTATTGATACGAAAGGTTTGATCTAGGGCGGCATCAATCACATTTTGGTTTTGGCTTTTTAACAAACGCATCAAGCGAACATTTAAGCGCTCTTCCCAAAAGCGATCCTCGATTTGACTTCCGGAGGCAGCTAAAGAGATTGCGTCAGCTACCAGCCGTTCCACCTCAGGTGATGAACGCTGTGAGGACTTAGTACGATGTACGGCCATTATTTTCTCTCTGCACGTCTAAAGACTGGCTTATCCACTTTGGAATCAGCGGCATAATATCGATAACCATCTAAGTTAAAACCTTTTAAGTCAGCGGGATCACTCATCCGATTCTCCACTACATAACGAGCCATCAGACCACGAGCTCGCTTTGCATAAAAAGAAATGATTTTGTACTTGCCATCTTTTGCATCTTGAAACACTGGCGCAATCACTGGACAACCTAGCTCTTTGGGCTGCAAGACCTTGAAGTACTCCTCTGAGGCCAAGTTCAACAATACGGGCTTTTTATCCTTTGTTAAGGCTTTCTTTAGAGAATCAGTCACCCTGCTACCCCAAAATGCATATAAGTCCTTACCGCGGGCATTCTTGAAAGAGGTTCCCATCTCAAGGCGATAAGCTTGCATCAAGTCCAAAGGCCTGAGGGCCCCATATAAACCAGATAGGATTCGAACATGGTCTTGGGCAAAATCAAGCGCCTTGGCATTGAGTGACTTGACATCAAAGCCATCGTAAACGTCCCCATCAAAGGCATAAATGGCAGGCTTGCTATTGGCCGTAGTAAATTTTGACGACCAATCGCGATAGCGACCCACATTCAAAGCAGCTAATTGGTCAGATAAACCCATTAATTGGGCTACCTGCTGAGGAGATAGTTTCTTCAGATCGCTGATCAGCTTGGCTGATTCGGCAACAAACTCAGGCAAGGTGGGCGCCTTAACCTGGACTGGGGTCTTGTAATCTAATGATTTAGCGGGAGAAAGAACGATCAGCATGGCACAATTTGTCTATGAATTACTTCCATTCTAGCGACAACAAGATTACTCTGCCCTAAATCCAAAACGTATCCTTTCTATGAACCAAAATCAGGACCTGAACCCACCATTTCCAAGTCGTTTACCGAATGTAGGAACCACCGTTTTTACAATCATGTCTGCTCTTGCTAATGAGCATCAGGCAATTAATTTAGGCCAAGGCTTTCCTGACTTTCCTTGTGACCGAAAACTCATTTCCAATGTCAATGAGGCGATGCTAGCCGATCACAATCAATACCCCCCAATGATTGGTGTTTCAGAATTGCGTCATGAAATCTCACAAAAGATTAAAAATCTATACAAGCATGCCTACGATCCCGATTCGGAGATCACTATTACTGCAGGTGGTACTCAAGGAATTTTGACGGCCATACTCGCTTGTGTCAGCCCAGGCGACGAAGTTGTGATCATCGAGCCTGCATATGATAGTTATCGGCCCTCTATTGAATTAGCTGGCGGTAAAGTCATCGCTGTTTCTTTGCAAGCAGAGCGAGATGACAATGGACAAGTCAGTTCATATGAAATTCCATGGGATGCCCTCACAAGCGCTCTCAATTCCAAAACTCGACTTCTGATTATCAATACGCCACATAATCCAACTGGTATGGTTTGGAATCTGGCTGACTTAGATCGTTTAGCGCTTTTAGTACAAGACACATCAGCATTGATTCTGAGTGATGAGGTCTATGAGCATATGGTTTATGACGGCGCTAAGCACCACAGCATCGCCTCTCATCCTGCCTTAGCCGCTAGAAGTTTTCTGATTTCAAGTTTTGGCAAAACCTATCATGTAACAGGCTGGAAAGTGGGTTATGTAGCTGCGCCCGCCGCCCTTAGCAAAGAATTTCGCAAAGTCCATCAATTTAACGTCTTTACTGTCAGCACACCGATGCAGTACGGACTAGCCACTTATTTATCGGATGCAACACACTACTTAAATCTGCCCCAGTTTTATCAAGCAAAGCGAGATTTCTTTAGGGCAGGCTTAGAGAAAACTGGTTTTAAATTATTACCAACACCGGGTACGTATTTTCAGTGTGTTGATTATTCAAAATTAAATATCCCTCAAGCAAGCTTCAATGAAGCAGATTTTTGTCAATGGCTGACTAAAGATATTGGGGTAGCGGCTATTCCAGTGTCTGCTTTTTATGAGCGCCCTACTGAATCTGGCGTCATTCGGTTTTGCTTTGCCAAACAAGAAAAAACATTAGCGAATGCTTTAGAGCGCTTACAACAACTATAGAAATGGGAGATGCAATGAAAAAACAGAAATTCAATTCAGATGTGATCGACGTCTATAGTTGGCCTACCCCTAATGGGCATAAAGTTCATATCATGCTTGAAGAGTGTGGCTATAGACTCAATCAAGACTGGCTTGCACATCCAATTAATATTGGATCAGGAGATCAATTTGCCCCTGATTTTTTAAAAATTAGTCCGAATAATAAAATCCCTGCCCTAGTTGATCCCAACGGGCCCGATGGAAAACCAATCAGTATTTTTGAGTCTGGAGCCATTCTCTTATATCTCGCAGCAAAAACTG
>JBILYO010000042.1:0-13220 GCA_044377685.1 Polynucleobacter sp.
ACCCTAACGGATCGTCAGGTAGCTGGAATGGTAGCCGGCAGTATTTTTAAGGTCGAAGCCCTTTTAAGTACGATTGTTAGTATTGCTCTGATGGTATTAGCCAATCTACTCATTAATCGAGGATTACCTGAATATCGCTTCATTCGTTGGCTGCTCTTAGCGATGTTACTCTGTTCTCTTGTAGCTTCCTTCATCCTTATTCCATGGATGAATACATTGCGAGATGAAGCCCTAATACAAGGGATGCCCGTAATGTTATCCCCGTCCGCAAGTGCTTTTGCTAAATTGCACGGTGTATCTAGCGCAGTATTTTTGATTCAAAGTGCATTAGGTATTTATTTGCTATGGTGCCTAACTAAAAACACACAGTCATAATTTCCAATAAAAAACGCCGACACGCGGCGTTTTGAGGACTCTGTAATGGTTTAGGACCCGAGCGATTTCTTTTTGGTGCTACTCATGCGAACCTTGCGCCGCTTAATGGGCGAGGGAGCTGCAGTAGCTTTACGATATCCGGGGGATGACCAACCAATTTTTGACTCTGCGGCATCAGCACGTAATACACGTTTCTTTGGGGTGGCTGATTTAACTGCCGCCGCTCTAGTAAATGGCGATTTATTAGCAGCTGAACGACGGTCTGATCTTTCGGAATCGCTAGTGCGGATGCCCGCTTTGGGGGGTGCTCGATTAGGCTGACGTTTGGTACGAGGTGCTTGCAAACTCTTTTTAGTTTGCTTGCTTGATCTACCCAGATTAGAAAATGCTTCTTCAACAGCATCCTTGGGTCTCCAAAGAACGAGTAATTTTCCAATATGTTGAACTGGAGCAGCATCTAACTTATCGCAAAGCTCTTCATAGATAGCTACTCGAGTTTCACGATCGTCACCAAATACTCGAACTTTAATTAAACCATGATGACCGATAGCTAACTTCGCTTCTTTGATTACAGCAGGTGTAAGGCCATCACCCCCAACCATAACTACAGGACTGAGATCATGAGCATCAGCTTTAAGGGATTTTCGTTGTGTAGGGGTAATCGTAAGGGCTGTCATAGACTCGATGATAGAGCATTGATTGCGCTGTTTAGGCGTTATTTGCCTTAGGAGGCAGAAACAAGGAAAATAGAATGTGAAAGTGGGTAAGTTTTGGCAAAGAATAAATTTAATAAAAGTTGGCTACAGGATCATTTAACAGATCCTTATGTGAAGATGGCTCAAAAAGAAGGCTATCGTGCACGGGCTGTATACAAGCTAAGCGAAATTGACGAGCAGGATCGCCTCATTACAGCTGGTATGACAGTGATTGATCTAGGTAGCGCCCCTGGTAGTTGGTCTCAGTATGTGCGTAATCGTTTAACTGAACTCGGTAAAGTAAATCCCAAGGTTGAGTCAGGCAAGCCTGATGGGGTCATCATTGCCATTGATATTCTTCCGATGGAAGACATTGCAGATGTCAGTTTTATTCAAGGCGACTTTAGGGAAGACGAAGGCCTTGCCGCCCTTGAGGCCCTATTACCCAAAGAGGCCGAAGGAAAGGTTGACCTTGTTCTATCTGATATGGCTCCAAACTTATCTGGAGTTGGGGTTGCAGATGCGGCTAGAATGGCCTTTTTGGCTGAAATAGCCCTTGATTTTGCTATTGGGCATTTAAAACCTGATGGCGCTTTACTGATTAAGTGCTTTAACGGTAGCGGCTATAGCCAAATCGTTGAATCCTTCAAAAAGGTCTTTAAAACAGTCAATTCACGCAAACCTAAGGCCTCCAGAGCCCGTTCTTCAGAAATCTTTCTTTTGGGAAGAAACCTTAAACCAGCTAAATAAACTCCCAATACTAAGAAATAACCCATCAAATATAGGGGTTTTAAAAATAAATGCAGCATTAGCTCTTGAAAAAGGGTGGTAGTAGAATCAAATACTTAGGTAGCAATTCGCTTTTACTGCTGGATTAATCCAGAAAAGGACTCATCTTGAACAGCAATATGTTCCAAAAAATCGGTGTGTGGCTCATTGTGGGCTTGGTACTTTTTACTGTTTTCAAACAGTTTGATAAACCCAAGGACCAAACTCTCGTTACGTACTCCCAATTTATGGATGATGCCAAGGCTGGCAAAGTAAAACGTGTTGATGTGCAAGGGCGCACACTGCAAATAACGCCCACTGACGGTAATAAATATTCCATCATTTCTCCGGGAGATATTTGGATGGTGGGTGACCTGATGAAGTATGGTGTTCAGGTAACCGGCAAGGCTGATGATGAACCTAACCTATTAGTCTCTGCTTTGTATTATCTTGGCCCCACCTTACTAATTATTGGTTTTTGGTTTTTCATGATGCGTCAGATGCAAGGTGGCGGCAAGGGTGGCGCATTCTCCTTCGGTAAATCCAAGGCGCGCTTAATTGATGAGAACAGCAATTCCGTAACCTTTGCTGATGTTGCCGGCTGCGATGAAGCTAAAGAAGAAGTCTTTGAGATTGTCGACTTCCTGAGAGATCCACAAAAGTTCCAAAAACTTGGTGGAAGAATTCCGCATGGCGTTTTACTTGTAGGTCCTCCCGGAACTGGTAAGACCTTGCTAGCGCGTGCTATTGCAGGCGAAGCAAAAGTACCATTTTTCTCAATTTCTGGTTCAGACTTCGTAGAGATGTTTGTTGGTGTTGGTGCTTCACGTGTTCGCGATATGTTTGAGAATGCCAAGAAAAATTCTCCTTGCATCATCTTTATTGACGAGATAGATGCGGTCGGTCGTCACCGCGGTGCTGGTATGGGCGGCGGTAATGATGAGCGCGAACAAACTCTTAACCAAATGTTAGTTGAGATGGATGGTTTTGAAAGTAATAGTGGAGTGATTGTCGTTGCTGCAACCAACCGTTCTGATGTGTTAGATCGTGCCTTATTACGTCCAGGTCGTTTTGATCGTCAGGTTCATGTAGGCCTACCTGATATTCGAGGTCGTGAGCAAATCTTGCAAGTGCATATGCGAAAAGTTCCGATTGATCCTGATGTCAATGCTGCGGTTTTAGCGCGTGGTACCCCTGGTTTCTCTGGTGCTGATTTAGCAAACCTGGTCAATGAGTCTGCTTTGTTTGCAGCACGCCGTGGCAAACGTGCAGTCGATATGAAAGACTTCGAAGACGCTAAAGATAAGATCTATATGGGTCCTGAGCGCAAGTCGGCTGTAATGCGTGAAGAAGAGCGTCGTAACACTGCATATCACGAGTCTGGACATGCTGTGGTTGCTAAGGTCTTACCTAAGGCTGACCCGGTCCACAAGGTCACCATCATGCCGCGCGGCATGGCATTAGGTGTCACATGGCAGTTACCGGAGTTTGATCGTGTGAACTTGTATAAAGATCGCATGATGGAAGAATTGGCGATTTTATTCGGTGGCCGTGCTGCTGAAGAAGTATTCTTGCACTCAATGAGTACTGGCGCTTCTAACGACTTTGAGCGGGCTACTAAAATGGCGCGTGACATGGTGACGCGTTACGGTATGAGTGATAGTTTAGGCACTATGGTCTATGTTGATACAGAGTCTGAGAGTATTTTTGGACGTAACAGTACAAAGACAGTTTCTGAGTTGACTCAACAAAAAGTAGATGCTGAGATTCGTGCGCTAGTTGATAGCCAGTACGCATTAGCAAGATCTATTCTTGAGCAAAACCGTGACAAAGTAGAAGCGATGGTTGCTGCATTGCTTGAATGGGAAACCCTTGATGCTGAGCAGATTAATGACATCATGGAAGGTCGACCACCGCGTGCCCCTAAGCCGCCGACTGCAACCCAGTTTGGTAACTCTGCTGGAACGCCGGGTCCAGCACCAGGTGCCGCTCCAGCGACTGCTTAATTATTTCTCTGAAAATAGTTAGGTGATGAGGCAATTAATGCCCGCAACATGGCGTTGCGGGCATTTTCTTTTTGATTTTACGAGACGTAAGAGACCCCTAGTGATGGGAATTCTGAACGCCACACCAGATTCATTTTCTGATGGTGGAATGTTTAGAACAGTTACTGATGCCATCACTCAGGCTGAACTCATGGTGAAGTCTGGGGCAGATCTGATTGATATTGGTGGTGAATCTACCAGGCCTGGTGCAAAACCAGTATCACTTCAAGAAGAGCTTGACCGAGTCCTGCCGGTCATTGAAGCCTTAAAAGGCTGCGGTATTCCTCTCTCAATTGATACGTATAAAGCGGAGACGATGCGCCAAGCATTACGCTCTGGCGTTGATTGCGTAAATGATATTTGGGCCCTAAGGCAGAATGATGCTGTTGCTGCCGTATCAGAGAGCAAGGATTGCGGTATTGTCTTAATGCACATGCAACGAGATCCTCTAACAATGCAATTTGATCCAGAATATCAAGATGTGATTGCTGAGGTTTCTCAGTTTTTAGATGAGCGCGCTAAATTACTGATTCTAAATGGCATTAGTAGGGATCGCATTGCAATTGATCCAGGCTTTGGTTTTGGAAAAAGCCTTGAACACAATATCAATATGTTGTCTCATTTTGAATCTTTCACTACTCTGGGCTATCCCTTATTGGCTGGAATCTCCAGAAAATCGATGCTCGGTAAAATTACCGGGAAAGAAACCCACGATCGAATGGCGCCCAGTATTGCAGCCGCAATCATGGCAGCAGATCGGGGCGCTCAAATCATACGAGTTCACGATGTAGCAGAGACAGTTGATGCTTTAAAGCTTTGGGAAGCCCTACAGGACTAGTCATAAAACGCCTAAGTCTTAATTTTAGGGATTATCCGCCTCGGTTTTATAATGCAACAATGAAAAAACAATACTTTGGTACCGATGGCATTCGCGGTGAAGTCGGGCAATTCCCCATTGTTCCGGAGTTTATGACGCGCTTAGGTTATGCCGCTGGCAAAGTCTTCACTAAAGACGTAAAGCCTGGGGAACGCTGCAAGGTATTAATTGGAAAAGATACTCGTATTTCTGGATATTTATTGGAAGCTGCTCTTGAAGCAGGATTTGCTGCTGCTGGGGTTGATGTGATGTTATGCGGCCCGATGCCAACCCCCGGTATTGCTTATCTTACGAAAGCCTTGCGTTTGACTGCAGGTGTTGTCATTTCTGCATCACACAATCCGTATCAAGATAATGGTATCAAATTCTTCTCTGCAAACGGAGATAAGTTATCCGATGGTTTTGAATTTGCGATTGAGGCAGAATTAGATAAACCAATGGGCTGCGTTAATTCGCAAGAGCTTGGCAAAGCCTATCGTTTAGATGATGCAGCAGGGCGCTATATTGAATTTTGTAAATCCACTTTTCCAGGCGATCTTAATCTCAAAGGCCTAAAGTTGGTGGTAGATTGCGCTAATGGTGCCGCCTATCACACTGCCCCTTTTGTATTTCATGAACTAGGCGCAGAAGTGATTTCGATCGGCGTTCATCCGGATGGCCGCAATATTAATGAAGGATGCGGCGCTACAGCACCACAAGCCCTCATTGCCAAGGTCAAAGAAGTAAAAGCAGATCTGGGTATTGCTTTAGATGGCGATGCTGATCGCCTACAAATGGTTGATGCAACCGGAAGATTATTTAATGGCGATGAGTTGTTATATGTTCTAGCAAAAGATCGCTTAGATCGTGGCCAGAAATTAGGCGGCGTTGTTGGTACCTTGATGACAAACTTGGCTGTTGAGAATGCAATTAAAGCTCTCAATATTGGCTTTGAACGAGCCAATGTCGGGGATCGTTATGTGCTTGAGCTCTTAAAACAAAAAGATTGGCTCATTGGCGGCGAAGGCTCTGGTCATCTTCTTTGCCTAGATCATCATTCCACAGGGGACGGTACGATTGCTGCTTTACAGGTACTCGCTGCTATGAGTCACAATAAAAAGACGCTTACTCAACTACTTGATAGCGTCAAGATTTATCCACAGGTCCTTCTAAATGTTCGCTACAAGTCAGGTTATGACTGGAAATCAGACGAGAAGCTTGCAAAACAAATTGCTAAAGTGGAGTCAGATCTCAAGGGCTTTGGTAGAGTGTTAATTAGAGCATCAGGCACCGAGCCATTAGTTAGAGTAATGGTTGAAACTCAAGATGCAGATATTGCTATGAGTGCAGCCAAGAGTATTAGCCAATTGATCCCAGTTGCTTAAGCATATTTTTATCTAATGCTGCAATAGTGTATTAGGGCTTGGGCCAGCGCCTATTTTCTCGCAACATTATTGGAGTAAAACTGAAAGGTTGCTCTGCTCCGGGATTAATCTCAATTTCTACTGCTTGTACTTGATTTGCTCCCATCACTTCAAGTCTGATGACATTCTCAAGTATTTGCTTTTGATCAGCTGTTCTGAGTGATTGGTCAATGATCAGGCGGTGACTGTCGCCATGAATCAATAAAACAGGCTTCTTAAATTCCTCTGCATACTTACTTAACAGTTGAAGAGTGTCTCGAAAGCCGCTCTCGGGATCAATTGCTTGTTTTGGCGTATAGAACATGTCCGCTTGGTATGCAAACACAATTCCTTCGTAATTTTTGCTAATGGTATGTTGAAATGCATCTTTAATCCAGCTTAAATTGGCTTGATTTCTTTCGTAGTACTCTTCTTTGGATCGATCATCACGTTCAAAATTATTATTAGATCCCGTAATGTGTAGATTGACAAACAAAAATTGATTATTGACCCAAAATGAATTTTCGGTAAATTTACTATAACGAGGATCAGTGTCAGCTTGTCTGGTTAAAGGAATTCTTTTTTGACCTAAGCTATATTGAGTTTGAAAAAATGTACGTCGTAAGTTATGCAAACGCTCGATTGGATCATAAGCCCCAGCTGATAGTCTATGGCAATCTGTCCATTCATTATCGCCAGGACTATAAATCAATGGGGATTTGAACTGATTAAAGTAATTCTTGACGATGAGGTTGTAATCATCAGAGCATGGTGTTGAACCAGATTTTGTATCGCCAACAAAAATTGTAAAAGTTGGATTTAGATTGTTGATACGCTGAATTAGTCTTTCATATCGAGCATAGTCATCAGGTATGTTGTATGGCATATCACCAATAGCAATAAATTTGAAGCTTTGCGCCATAGCACTACTAGCAATGGCAATGAACATTGCTACGATTAAACTTTTAAGGCTGTGAGATTTCATTTGTATAAGGACGGTGCGGGGATTTCCCTAAATTCTTTAATTTCAATTTCACCAAATATATAGGACTCCGAGCTAATCTTTTTCCAATCTAAGTCTAAGAAAACATCAACATAATTTTTGGAGTATTTTTTTGTGGCTCCATAAAAGATATCACTCAATTCATTTTGCTCATCCTCGCTGATATTTTCTGAGAAGTAGATGACCTTTTCGCCTCCATAAGTTTCACCTATTGAGCCACCAGGAATATCTTGTATGCAAATACCAAGGTTCGGATCATAACTAGACCCAAATGATGGCTTTAATGTGGTTAATATAGAACCTAGTTTCCATACCGTTCCACATTTAATCTCCATTGTATTTTTTTGAAATATGTGGCGCTCAACTATAGAGCCCATCTCTAACGGAATAATTTGATAGCGCATTTTCACTCCATCAGAAATAAATTGAAGAATGTCTAAAAAAATCCCCAAGCGAACTTGGGGATAAGAACTGCAAGGAAGTTACACATAGGACAGCACTTGAATATTGATGCAGTTCTATTACGGTTTGATGAATTCCGTTTAGACCCTAGTGAGGTGCTATCAATTCATAAAAATATGGATGTTATTCAAATGGATTTTCCATTTACAAATGATGTGAATATGTAGGTCATTGATTTTATTGATTATTTTATCGGTAATCAGAGTGTCATCAAATCGTCACAGTCAAAACCCATCATTGTCCGAAGTTTTCGTGTATTTATCTTTAATTAAGGACCAATCAAATGAAATCTCTGTTTAAAAGTGTTCTCGCAGTTGGCGTCATTACTTTCGCTCATTCAGCGTATTCAATTGACATCACTGGTGCTGGTGCAACATTCCCATACCCTATCTATGCAAAATGGGCTGAAGCTTATAAAGCTAAGACAGGTACAAACTTTAACTACCAATCTATTGGTTCTTCCGGCGGTATCAAGCAAATTAAAGCAAAGACAGTTGATTTTGGTGCTACAGATGCGCCCGTTAAATTTGAAGATTTAGAAAAAGATGGCATGGTTCAATTCCCGGCCATTATTGGTGGCGTAGTAGCAGTGATTAACGTTGATGGTCTTAAACCAGGCGATATCAAGTTGGATGGACCAACTTTGGCTGATATTTTTCAAGGGATTATTTCTGATTGGGGTGATAAGCGTATTGCCATCATGAACCCAGGCGTAAAAATACCTACTGGGCCAATTACTGTAGTACACCGTGCAGATGGTTCAGGCACAACAGCAATCTTTACTGACTATTTAGCCAAAACCAGTACTTTATGGAAAGATGCTGTTGGTGCTGGCGCTGCGGTTAAGTGGCCTGCAGTTTCTTCAGTAGGCGGTAAAGGTAACGAAGGTGTTGCAGCGAATGTCTCACGCGTGAAGAATTCCATTGGATATGTTGAGTATGCTTATGCCAAGAAAAACAAGATGATAACTATCGCTATGAAAAATAGGGATGGTAACTATGTCATGCCCGATGACTTAACTTTCGCTGCTGCAGCTGCTGGTACAGATTGGGCGAAAATTCCTGGTATGGGCACTTATATCACTAACGCACCTGGTGCTAAGTCATGGCCAATTACTGGCGCATCATTTATCTTGATGTACAAAGATCCAGAGAAAAAAGCCAACTCCGCAGAAGTGTTGAAATTCTTTGACTTCGCCTTTAAAGAAGGTAAAAAGATGGCAGATGAGTTAGACTATGTGCCAATGCCTGATGCAACTACCGATTTCATTCGTAAAAGCGTTTGGTCAAAAATTGCTACTAAGTAATTTCCACTTGCTTGAAGATTTAATCTCAACACTGAAACAGCTCCACTCTAGGCGGGGCTGTTTCAATATTTATTTAAGCTTAATATGATTGAAATTACTCAGTCGCACTCAGCACCAACGCCTCAGGCCCTGCGGATTGCTAAGTTACAGCGCATACAAGATTTTTTATTTCATGCGGTGACACAGTTTTTTTCTTTATCAGTGCTTATTGCGCTGGTTGGTATCATCATTTCGCTTATGATTAACGCTTGGCCAGCTCTTGATAAATTTGGGGTTGGTTTCTTCTTTACTAAAGAGTGGGATATTATTAATGGTGAGTTTGGTGGATTAATCGCCATCTACGGAACTATTGTCACCTCTTTAATTGCTTTGTTAATTGCTGTACCTCTGAGCTTTGGTATTGCAGTATTTTTAACAGAGTTATGTCCGAATTCATTGCGCAGACCACTAGGTACTGCAGTGGAGCTATTGGCAGCTGTACCATCCATTATTTATGGAATGTTCGGTCTATTTATCTTTGCACCCATTTTTGCCGACTATATTCAACCTGCATTGGCAGGTACTTTAGGGCAAATTCCAGGCCTCGGGATCTTATTTTCTGGAGCCTTTAATGGAATTGGTATTCTTTGTGCTGGGTTGATTTTGGCAATGATGATTTTGCCCTTTATTGCTTCAGTTATGCGTGATGTTTTTGAAATTGTTCCGCCTGTTCTGAAAGAGTCTGCCTACGGCATTGGCTGCACTACTTGGGAAGTTGTCAAGAATGTCGTCCTTCCATACACTAAGGCTGGGGTTATTGGTGGTGTGATGTTGGGTTTAGGCAGGGCACTTGGTGAAACGATGGCAGTTACTTTTGTAATCGGTAACGCCCACAGACTATCTGCATCTTTATTTGCTCCTGGTAATTCAATTGCATCTACATTGGCAAATGAGTTTGGTGAAGCTGAGCTAGGACCACATTACTCTTCCCTGTTTGCGCTTGGTCTTGCGCTATTCATGATTACATTCGTAGTATTGGCTATTGCTAAGTGGATGCTCCTGAATATGGAGAAAAAGCAAGGACTTAAAACATGATCGGTCTATCAAATATCAATCCGGCAATTTTTGCCCGACGCAAGCTCACTAATAAGATTGGCCTAGTCCTTTCTAGTCTGGCTATGGTGTTGGGCATGACTTTCCTTTTGTGGATTTTGAGTATTCTCTTTATTAAGGGATTCTCTTCCATCAACTTAGATGTGTTTCTGCATAGTACGCCCGCACCAGGATCTGAAGGTGGTGGTTTAGCTAATGCTATAGTTGGTAGCCTCATGATTGTGGGTAGCTGTACCTTAATCAGCACTCCAATTGGCGTGCTAGCTGGCTTATACCTTTCAGAATATGGTGACAGAAGTAAGGTTGCTGCTGTTACTCGTTTTGTGACGGACATCATGCTTTCAGCACCATCTATTGTGATAGGCCTCTTCGTGTATGCCTTAGTAGTGGCTCAAGTACGTCACTTTTCTGGCTGGGCTGGAACGATTGCATTAGCTTTAATTGCAATCCCTGTTGTAGTTAGAACAACTGAGAATATGTTACGACTTGTCCCAGGAAGCTTACGCGAAGCTGCTTATGCATTAGGTGCGCCGAAGTGGAAGGTTGCCTTTATGATTACCTTACGTGCAGCTAAAAGTGGTGTTATTACTGGTATTTTATTGGCCCTAGCACGTATAAGTGGAGAGACCGCACCTTTATTATTTACGGCATTAAATAATCAATTCTTCTCTACTAATATGAATGCACCAATGGCCAATCTTCCAGTAGTCATATTTCAGTTTGCGATGAGCCCTTATGATAACTGGGTTGATTTGGCCTGGGCTGCAGCACTATTAATTACATTTGCCGTACTTGGCTTAAATATTTTGGCCCGTGTGGTATTCCGTGAGAAGGTCCAAGGATGATGAGTAATATGAAAACTATGTTTGACTTAAATAGAGTTGATAGTCAAGGGGGCAAGATGGATGAAGTAAACACACTATCGGATCAAAAGGCAGTTAATGCGATTGAAGTTAGAAATCTCAATTTCTTTTATGGTTCATTTCAAGGTCTAAAAGATATTAATCTCGATATAGAACAAGGTAAGGTAACTGCATTTATTGGACCTTCAGGTTGTGGTAAATCGACACTTTTACGGACTCTAAACCGTATGTATGACTTATACCCTGGGCAGCGTGCGGAAGGTAAGATTAATTTCTATGGTCAAAATATTCTAGAGTCTGGTCAAGATTTAAATTTGCTACGCTCTCGAATTGGTATGGTTTTTCAAAAACCGACTCCGTTCCCAATGTCCATTTATGAAAATATTGCCTTTGGTGCTCGTTTATACGAGAAACTCTCCCGCTCTGAAATGGATGAACGAGTAGAATGGGCTCTTAATAAGGCGGCCTTATGGAATGAGGCAAAGGACAAGCTTAATCAAAGCGGATTATCTCTCTCTGGCGGCCAACAACAGCGCCTTTGCATTGCTAGAGCAGTCGCGGTGAAGCCTTCGGTAATTTTGCTCGATGAGCCAACCTCGGCTTTAGATCCGATTTCTACTGGTAAGATTGAAGAGTTGATCAATGAGCTGAAGACTGAATACACCATTGCAATCGTGACGCACAATATGCAACAGGCCGCTCGAGTTTCTGACTATACCGCCTATATGTACTTAGGCGTATTAGTGGAATATGGTAAAACTGATGAAATCTTTATCAAACCTAAGTGCAAAGAAACAGAAGATTACATTACCGGCCGCTTTGGTTAATTGGAGACATTAAATGCCAGATAAACACCTATCCTCGCAATTTGACGCAGATCTAAATTCACTCTCAAGTCGTTTACTTGAGATGGGTGGCCTGGTTGAGTCTCAAATTTCTACCGCAATGCGTGCGTTCACTCAAATGGACATTGATACATGTAATATTGTTATAGAGAACGAAAAGTTAGTAAATGATCTTGAAATTCAAATTGATCTAGCTTGTACAGAATTAATTGCTCGTCGACAACCAACTGCCCGAGATTTACGTCTGGTGATGGCAGTATCGAAGGCGATTACCAATTTAGAGCGGGCAGGTGATGAGGCGGAGCGTGTTGCCAAGAGAACCAAACGTTTAATTGAATCTGGAGAGCCTTACAACATTAACGTCGCAGAGATACGCTTATCAGGTCAAATGGCGATTACTTTACTAAGACGCAGTTTAGATGCGTTTGCAAGACTCGATACTATAGCAGCCGCTGAGGTCGTTGCTGAGGACCGTCAGATTGATGAAGAATTTAGAGGGTTTGTCAGAAAGCTCATGACTTATATGTCTGAGGACCCCCATATGATCAGTGCAGGGCTGGATATGTTGACAATTGCTAAGGCCATTGAACGTATTGGTGACCACGCTAAGAATATTGCCGAATTTGTTATTTATATAGCAAAGGGTTCCGATGTTCGTCATATTCCTCACGAAGATTTGGTACGCGAAGCTAATAAACCTTAACTTTATTGACCCAAATGACTCACCACATACTGATTGTTGAAGATGAGCCATCCATTGCAGAGTTAATTGCTATTAATTTATCTCATGCAGGCTATGAAGTAGAAAGAGCTATGCAAACCGATATTGCATCTGCCTTGATGAAGGATCGTCTTCCAAATCTACTAATATTAGACTGGATGCTACCAGGAAAATCAGGCGTTCAATTTGCCAAAGAATTGCGTGCAAATGATCGAACGAGGGGATTGCCTATATTGATGTTGACAGCTAAAAGCGAAGAATCCGATAAGGTATTGGGTTTAGATTCTGGTGCAGACGATTATGTTACCAAGCCTTTCTCACCCAAGGAGCTTGTTGCAAGAGTAAAGGCATTGCTTCGTAGACAGACCCCGCTTGAAGATACTGGACCCTTATCAGTTGGCCCCCTTAAATTGGATCCTAGTTCTCATCGAGTATTTGCGATATGGTCCAATATCGATCCTAAGCCGATTTCTTTAGGCCCTACTGAATATCGACTTCTTCAGTATTTTATGGCTAACCCAGAAAGAGTCCATTCGCGTACTGGCTTATTGGATAATGTGTGGGGTAATGAGGTTTATATCGAAGAGCGGACAGTTGATGTTCATATCAAGCGATTGAGAGCGGCTTTAGCCCCTTTAGATTGCGATCGGTACATTGAAACCGTAAGGGGAAGCGGTTACCGAATAACAAAGACCCCGACGCAGACCTAATTCTTCACTTCGGTTGCATCCCTGCGATTTTCAGAGGCCTCGCAAAGATAGTCTAATATTGCATTCATGGTCGCAG
>JBILYO010000043.1:0-13208 GCA_044377685.1 Polynucleobacter sp.
GACCAATCAGATTGCCACCTAATTTTGTACCAAAAAAACCAGCAATCATTGAGCCAATTAATGGCGCCAATGGAATGGCACAGAGAATAGGAATATTAAGGGTCAATTGCATGACTAGCCTTTTAGGTGGTCAAGATCTTCGGCATTAATGGTGTCTACCTTACGGAAGAGCACAACCAAAATTGCCAAACCGATAGCTGCTTCAGCAGCGGCCACAGTCAAAATAAAGAATACAAAAACTTGACCTGCCATATCACCTAAATAATGTGAGAAAGCGATAAAGTTCATATTGACCGCAAGTAGCATCAGCTCAATTGCCATCAACAATACGATCACATTCTTACGATTTAAGAAAATACCAACAACACTTGCAGCAAATAAGATGGCGCCTAGAACTAAATAGTGGGCTAGAGTGATATTCATTTTTTCTCCTCCCTACTATCTTGCTTAGCTGCCATGTCTGTATCCATTTTGACAATGCGCATCCGATCTGCAGCTACAACATTTACTTGCTCATGAATATTTTGAGATTTAGAGTCCTTACGATTTCGCAAGGTCAATGCAACCGCAGCAATAATCGCAACCAATAGAATGACTCCGGCCACTTCAAAAGCATATACATAATCCACAAAGATCAAAATGCCTAATGCCTGGGTATTATTTGCCATCATCTCTTCAGGCATCGGCTGAACAGGTGCATTAGTCCCAATAAAACTGCGGATAATCACAATAGAAAGCTCAAGAACAATGACGGCGCCCATCAAGAAGGCAACCGGTAAGTATTTTTTGAAGTCTCGGCGTAAGTGCTCTAAATCCAGGTCTAGCATCATCACCACAAATAGAAATAAAACCATTACAGCACCAACGTAAACCAAAATCAGCGCCAAGCTCAAGAACTCTGCTTTCAGTAGCATCCAAAGACCGGAAGCGCAGAAGAAAGCTAAAACTAAAAACAGTGCGGCGTGAACAGGATTTCGTGCAGTAATCACACGCAAAGCGGATATCACTAAAAGGCCCGCAAAGCCATAGAAAAACAGTGCAAATAATGTAGAGGGATCGAATGTCATTTTATGTATGCACTATTCCACTAACGATAAGGTGCATCAGCAGCACGGCTCGCAGCAATCTCTTTTTCATATTTATCGCCTACCGCTAAGAGCATGTCTTTTGTAAAATATAAGTCGCCACGTTTATCGCCAAAGTATTCAAAAATATTTGTTTCAACAATTGCATCTACTGGGCAAGCCTCTTCGCAAAAACCACAGAAGATACATTTAGTTAAATCAATGTCATAGCGACTAGTACGTCTTGTGCCATCATCACGCTCAGCAGTCTCAATAGTGATTGCATAAGCTGGGCATACTGCTTCACAGAGCTTGCAACCAATGCAGCGCTCCTCGCCATTTTCATAGCGGCGCAATGCATGCAAACCTCGGAAACGACTAGATAAGGGTGTCTTTTCTTCTGGATATTGAATAGTAATTTTTGGCTTAAAGAGATAGCGGCCAGTAATAGACATTCCAGTAAGAATGTCCTTTAGCATCAAACTATCGAGGAATTGGGAAATTTTCTTAAACATGATTGGTCAACTTATTTCCAAATATTCCATGGTGAAACAACCCATGCGCCAATAACAACCACCCAGAATACCGAGATGGGAATAAAGATCTTCCAGCCCAAACGCATAATTTGGTCGTAGCGATAACGGGGTAATGTAGCGCGTAACCATATAACGCATGATAAGAGAAAGAATGTCTTAGCAAATAACCAGAAAAAACCAGGAATATCACGCAAGATAGGCAAATCCACAATTGGAAGCCAGCCCCCCAGAAAAATAATGGAAGCTACGGCTGCAATCAAAATCATATTGGCATATTCAGCTAAGAAGAACATAGCAAAGGACATGCCTGAATACTCCACCATGTGTCCTGCAACAATCTCAGACTCACCTTCTACAACATCAAATGGATGACGGTTTGTTTCTGCAACCCCAGAGATAAAGTAGATCAAGAACATTGGCAGCAATGGCAACCAATTCCATGACAGAAAATTTAGCCCCATATCAGCAAAATAGCCTTGTCCTTGTGAGGTCACGATCGTACTGAGGTTTAAGGATCCAGAGGTGAGTAAAACAGTTACTAGAGCAAAGCCCATTGCTATCTCATAAGAGATCATCTGCGCCGATGCCCGCATTGCGCCTAAGAATGGATATTTTGAGTTAGAAGACCATCCAGCCAAGATAACGCCATATACGCCAATTGAAGATATTGCCATGATGTAAAGCAGCCCAGCATTGACATCTGCTAAAACCATCTTAGCCTGAAATGGAATCACTGCCCATGCCGCAAATGCGGGCATGATCACCATGATTGGGGCAATGAAATATAAAACTTTGCTAGCCCTAGTAGGTGCAATAATTTCTTTCATCAACAGCTTCAAGGCATCTGCGATAGGCTGGAGTAAGCCTAATGGACCGACACGATTTGGTCCAAGGCGAATATGCATCCAACCTATGAGCTTACGCTCCCAAAGGGTTAGATAAGCAACGCATGCAAACATTGGAAGTACGATGACAACAATTCGGATGAGCGCCCAAACAAGCGGCCAAAGAGAGCCGAAGATAGATTCGCCTTGAGTGGTGATGAGGTTCAAGAAATGATCCATCTTGTACCCTACACCTTACTAACAGTTACTGGGCCAAACATTGGCCCTAATTTGGCACTGATTCCTGTACCAGCAGAAATTCTGACAGCGCCTAGCGCTAAATTCGCTTCTAGTGTTGCCGGCATATTGACGGTTTGATTACCTTGGGTCACGCTCACTAGATCCCCTTCATTCAGACCCAATTGTGAAAACAATTTCTTGTCTAAGCCAACTTGATTGCCACGCTTAGCATCTCTCGTAAGTTGTAATGCAGATGAGCGGCGCACAATTTGATCACCAGCATAGATATTGACATCGGTCAGGCGCTCAAGACTGGTCAAAGGTAACTGATGGTCATTACTCAGCGCGCTCAGATGAGAGCGATTATCTAATTTCGAGCAATAGTTTTCACTAAGTGCTTCGCCTAATACTTCTTCAGGCATATTCAACAAGAATCCCTCTAGACCTAAAAGACCACCAAGCACGCGTAATACCTTCCAAGCAGGACGCGAGTCAGCTAATGGCTTAACAGAAGGTTGAATGGTTTGCACACGACCTTCTGCATTAACAAACGTAGACATTGTTTCTGTAAAGGTTGAGATAGGTAGAATCACATCTGCTACTTCAAGCAGATCAGCGCTCTTATAAGCACTTAAGGCAATAACAGTATTTGCTTGTGCCAATGCAGCGCGAGCTTGCTCAGGATTAGGTAGATCAGCATCTGGTTCAATATTCATCAAAATCATTGCACGTCGATCGCCAGAAAGTACCGACTCAATCCCAGCTCCATTCGCATTGACGAGAGCTGCACCAACCGCATTACCCCCTACTGGCAAGAAACCTAAAGTAGCACCAGTGTTATCGGCAATAAATTGTGCCAATACATGCAAATTTGATAATGCTGGATGAGAAACTGCTGCAGAGCCGAGTAAAACAGCCTTAGAGGAACCAGAAAGCATGCTATCAGCTATTTTTTGGGCTGATTCAGATACTGAGAGATTGGCTATGCCTACTGGCGCTAAAACTGATTTAGCTTTTGCTACCGCCAATGCTACTTGACCAAGAGTATTGACCCACGCACTCGGGCTTACGGGGATTCCAAGGCTTGGAATAAGCCAGTCGTCACCACCTGCATCAATCCGGAGCACTTGAGAGCCACGCTTGGCAGCAGTACGAAAACGCGCTGCAACGAGCGGCTGATCTTTTCGCAAAAAGCTGCCAATGATTAATACGCGGTCTAACTCGCTTAATTGACTGATTGGCATTCCTAGCCAGGCGGCGCTAGCAGCGCCCTTGATATCAGTTTGACGTAAACGAGTATCAATTTGATTGGATCCAAGACCACGAATGATCTTTTGTAAAAGGTGCAATTCTTCAGTACTTGAAATCGGATGAGCTAATGCGCCAATAGATTCTGGTCCGCTTTCAGCAGCAATGGTTTTCAATGAGTGCGCAACATAATCCAGGGCTGATTGCCAATCTGTTTCAAGCCATTGACCGCCCTGCTTTACCATGGGCATAGTCACTCGATCAGCGCTATTGAGTCCTTCGTATGCGAAACGATCACGATCACTAATCCAGCATTCATTAATAGCTTCATTCTCTAAAGCAACGACTCGCATTACCTTATTGGATTTGGTTTGCACTGTAGTGTTTGCACCCAGGCTGTCGTGAGGACTCACTGAACGTTTACGGCCTAATTCCCAAGTACGTGCTCCGTAGCGAAATGGCTTGCTGGTTAATGCACCCACTGGGCACAAGTCAATCATATTTCCAGAAAGTTCTGAGTCAACTGTCTGACCTACAAAAGTAGTAATCTCAGAATGTTCACCGCGGTTGACCATTCCCAGTTCCATCACGCCAGCCACTTCTTGGCCAAAACGGACACATCGGGTGCAATGAATACAGCGGCTCATCTCTTGCATTGAAATTAATGGGCCTACGTTCTTATGAAATACCACGCGCTTTTCTTCGTCATAGCGCGAATTAGACTTACCATAGCCAACAGCTAAGTCTTGTAATTGACACTCGCCACCTTGATCGCAAATCGGGCAATCGAGCGGATGGTTAATCAGCAAAAATTCCATAACGGAACGTTGTGCTTCAACTGCTTTAGCAGAATGGGTAAATACCTTCATGCCTTGAGTAACAGGAGTAGCACAAGCTGGCAAAGGTTTCGGTGCCTTTTCAACTTCAACTAAACACATGCGGCAGTTAGCAGCTATGGATAATTTCTTGTGATAGCAAAAATGAGGTACGTAGGTGCCCAACTTATTCGCGGCGTGCATCACCATCGAACCTTGCGGAACTTCTACTGTTTTACCATCTAGCTCAATTTCAACCATGCTCACTTGAAGATGTCCCGTGCTCTATAACTTTATAAAGGTTGCGTAGAATCTAAGCAGCGCTTATGTTCTACGTGATACGCAAATTCATCCATGTAATGCTTTAACATTCCGCGTACTGGCATTGCTGCAGCGTCACCTAAAGCGCAAATTGTTCGGCCCTGAATATTGGCCGCAACATCATTGAGTAAATCCATGTCCTCTGGACGACCTTGGCCGTGCTCAATACGATGAACTATGCGCCATAACCATCCCGTTCCTTCACGGCAAGGCGTGCATTGACCACAGGATTCTTCATGATAGAAATACGATAAGCGCTCTAAAGCTCGCACCATACAACGAGTTTCATTCATCACGATGACAGCGCCAGATCCCAACATTGATCCTGCTTTAGCAATACCGTCGTAATCCATGGTGATATCCATCATTTGCACACCCGGTACAACCGGCGCAGAAGATCCACCGGGAATAACTGCTTTGAGAGCTATCCCATCACGCATGCCACCGGCTAACTTTAATAACTCAGCAAATGGTGTCCCTAATGGAATTTCATAATTACCCGGATGTACTACATCACCAGAGATAGAGAAAATCTTTGTCCCACCATTATTAGGCTTACCTAGATCTAAATATGCTTGACCACCGATCGCCAATACGAACGGTACAGCAGCAAAGGTTTCAGTATTGTTAATCGTGGTTGGCTTGCCATACAAACCAAAGCTTGCTGGGAATGGTGGCTTAAAGCGGGGCTGCCCTTTTTTACCCTCCAGAGATTCCAATAAAGCCGTTTCTTCGCCGCAAATATAAGCACCCCATCCTGGAGTGGCGTGTAGCTGAAAGGAAAAATCGCTACCTAAAATCTTATCGCCTAAATAGCCAGCTGCACGAGCCTCTTCCAAGGCCTCTTCAAAACGTGAATACACTTCCCAGATTTCACCGTGGATGTAGTTATAGCCAGTGCTAATACCCATAGTGTAAGCACCAATAATCATGCCTTCGATCAAGGCATGAGGGTTATAACGCATGATGTCACGGTCTTTAAAAGTGCCAGGCTCACCCTCGTCGCTGTTACAAACTAAATATTTTTGTCCAGGGAATTGGCGGGGCATAAAGCTCCACTTCAATCCTGTTGGGAAACCTGCACCGCCGCGGCCACGGAGTGATGAAGCCTTTAATTCTGCAATGATGGCATCGGGGGCAACTTTATCATTCAGCAGACGACGTAACTGCTGGTATCCACCACGACTTTCATAATCCTTTAAACGCCAATTATTTCCATTCAACCCAGCAAGAATCAGAGGTTTAATGTGGCGATCGTGTAGGCTGGTCATGACGACTTCCCTTCTGCACGAAGCTCATTTAATAGAGTATCGATCTTTTCTTTACTCATAAAGCTACACATTCGTTTGTCATTTACCAACATCACCGGTGAATCGCCGCAGGCACCCATGCACTCACCCTCTTTTAGAGTAAATGTGCCACAGGGCGTAGTTTCGTTATAAGTGATACCTAATGTCTCTTTTAAATAGTTCGCAGCTGTTTCACCATGGGTTAACTGACAAGGCAAGTTTGTGCAGATGACTAATTTGTACGTACCAATCTGTTTGGTGTTGTACATATTATAAAAAGTAGCCACTTCCTCAACCGCTATCGTGGGCATCTCAAGAATTTGCGCAACGGTTGCAATCGCCTCAGATGAAACCCAACCCAATTCGGTTTGGATCGCGATCAAAGCAGCCATTACAGCGGACTGCTTGTGCTCTGGGGGATATTTTGCGACATTATGGGCAATATCTGCCAGTGTCTTATCGGATAGTTGAAGAGTTGTTGACATTAAATAATCTATAGAACGCTCTTAGCGGTCAATCTCCCCAAACACAATATCTTGGGTACCAATAATAGTGACCGCATCAGCCAACATATGGCCCCGTGACATTTCATCCATTGCTGAAAGGTGCACAAAACCTGGTGCACGAATTTTCATTCGATATGGCTTATTAGCCCCATCTGAAATTAAATAAATACCAAACTCACCTTTTGGATGCTCAACCGCTGAATACGCCTCACCATCGGGTACATGCATACCTTCGGTAAACAGCTTAAAGTGATGAATCAACTCTTCCATATTAGTTTTCATATCCACACGCTTTGGTGGCGAAACTTTATGGTTATCACTCATCACATTACCTGGATTGGACTTCAACCAAGCAACACATTGTTTGATGATGCGATTGGATTGACGCATTTCTTCCATGCGCACCAAGTAACGATCATAAGAGTCGCCATTGACGCCAACTGGAATATCAAAATCTAATTTATCGTAAGTTTCGTATGGTTGCTTTTTGCGTAAATCCCATTCAATACCAGAGCCTCGCAACATCGGGCCAGTAAAGCCAAGCTGTAAGGCACGCTCTGGGGTCACGATACCAATATTGACTAGGCGTTGCTTCCAAATACGGTTATCTGTTAGCAGATTGCAATACTCATCAACGTTAGCATCAAAGCCGTGCGTAAATTGGTCGATAAAATCAAGCAGTGAACCACTGCGGTTTTCATTTAAGCGTTTTACAGCAGAAGTGCTGCGTACCTTAGACTGACTAAATTGAGCCATTTGATCTGGCAAATCACGATATACACCGCCAGGTCGATAGTAAGCGGCATGCATTCGGGCCCCAGACACCGCTTCATACATATCAAAGATATCTTCACGATCACGGAACGCATAGAGGAACACAGCCATTGCACCAACGTCAAGGCCATGACAACCAATCCACAGCAAATGATTCAATAAACGAGTTAACTCGTCATACATCACACGAATATATTGAGCGCGTAATGGCACGTCTATCTGTAATAACTTTTCAATAGCCAATACGTAAGCATGCTCATTGGCCATCATGGATACATAATCCAAGCGATCCATATAAGGTACATTTTGAATCCAGGTACGTGTTTCGGCTAATTTTTCGGTAGCACGATGTAATAAACCAATGTGTGGGTCAGCGCGTTGAATCACTTCACCATCAAGCTCAAGTACAAGACGTAATACACCATGAGCCGCGGGATGCTGAGGGCCAAAATTGAGGGTGTAGTTCTTAATTTGAGCCATGACTTAAACCGGACCTCCGTACTGCTCTTCACGAACAATACGCGGCGTAATCTCACGTGCTTCGATCGTGACAGGCTGATAGACAACGCGCTTTAACTCTGGGTCATAGCGCATTTCTACATGACCACTGATTGGGAAATCTTTTCTAAATGGGTGGCCAATAAAACCGTAATCGGTCAAGATGCGACGCAAGTCCTCATGACCATCAAAAATAATGCCATAGAGATCAAATGCTTCACGCTCAAACCAATTAGCACAATTCCATACAGGCGTGATTGAGGAAACCAAAGGATAGCTTTCATCTGGTGCGAATACACGAACACGCAAACGCCAGTTGTGCTCTATAGAAAGCAAGTGACTTACCACCGCAAAACGTTGACCATTCCATCTACCATCACGGAATTCTTGATAGTCAACACCACACAAATCGATGAGCTGCTCAAAAGCTAATGTAGGATCATCACGTAAAAGCATCGCAGTCTCAAAGTAAGTTTCAGCATTAACCACTACTGTAACTTCACCTAAGGCAGTATGAATCGATTGCGCGCGAGCTCCAAGTACTTTTTCTAGATTCGCGACGAGCTGAATTAAACGATCTGACATAATTAAGTCTTCCGTGCAATCGTGCTGGTGCGAGCAATCTTAGATTGCAATTGAATAATTCCATAAATCAATGCTTCTGCAGTGGGAGGGCAGCCAGGAACATAAATATCAACTGGCACGATACGATCGCAACCGCGTACTACTGAATAAGAATTATGGTAGTAACCACCACCATTGGCACAAGAGCCCATTGAAATCACCCAACGAGGCTCTGGCATTTGATCGTAAACCTTGCGTAATGCTGGAGCCATCTTGTTGCATAAGGTGCCAGCCACAATCATCAAATCAGATTGACGTGGTGATGGGCGGAATACAACGCCAAAACGGTCTAAATCATAACGTGATGCGCCAGCATGCATCATCTCAACAGCACAACAGGCTAAGCCAAAAGTCATGGGCCATAAAGAACCGCTACGAGTCCAGTTAATTAACTGATCCGCAGTTGTAGTAACAAATCCTTCTTTAAGAACGCCTTCTAACGCCATATCAATCACTCCCAGTCGAGAGCGCCCTTTTTCCAGATATAAACAAATCCCACAATGAATACCAAAAGGAAAATCACCATGGAGGCGTAGCCATACCAACCAATATCGCGAAGCGCCACACCCCATGGAAACAGGAATGCAGTTTCAAGATCAAACAAGATAAAAAGAATGGCAATGAGGTAATAACGCACGTCAAACTTCATACGTGCATCTTCGAATGCTTCAAAACCGCACTCATACGGGGATAACTTCTCGTCGTTGGGCTTTGAAGGGGCCACAATTTTGCCAAGGAACATAGGAACTAGTCCTACACCTATACCCACTAGGATAAATAACAAAACAGGAAAGTAATTAGCGAGATTCAAAATGGTCCTAATTCGATCGTCTGGTAAATCTAAAAAACATCAAATTATTCATGTTTCCACTGCGTGTTAAATTGATTTAAAGCAAAAATACATATAAATTCTTTGTTTTGGTGCCGACGGCGAGACTCGAACTCGCACAGCCTAAGCCACTACCCCCTCAAGATAGCGTGTCTACCAATTTCACCACGTCGGCATCTTGCAAAACCTTTCAATTCTACCGCATTGCACCACTTAAAAACCCCATATTTGGGACGGGTAAATCTGTAAAAGCCTACTTTTTACTTAGGAACTGCAGGTTTAGTAGGGTCTTGAACCGGAGCAGCTGGAGCGGCAGGTACCGATGCTGGAGCTACTGTTCCAGAAAGAACTCCCGGACTAACTTCTTTCTTATTACCAATCCAAGTAATTCCTAGAGTACTGATAAAGAAGAGGGCAGCAAAAATAGCGGTGGTGTGAGATAAAAAGTTAGCAGAACCACTAGCGCCAAACAAGCTACCTGAAGATCCAGATCCAAAAGCAGCACCCATATCAGCCCCTTTGCCCTGTTGCAATAAGACCAAAACAATCACAGCCAAAGCTGAAACTACCTGCAATACGATTAACAATGTCTTAAATAATTCCACAGCGTATCTCCAAATAAAAAACTATGCCTGACAAATAGCTAAAAAATCCTGAGGATTGGATGATGCTCCACCCACTAATCCACCATCGATATCTGGCATAGCAAACAATTCGACAGCATTGTCAGGTTTGACACTGCCGCCATACAAAATTCCCACATGTGATGCAACATCTTCATTAAATTCTGCCAATTGCAGACGAATAGCACGATGCATATCTTGTGCAACTTGAGCACTGGCCACTTTTCCAGTTCCAATTGCCCAAACAGGCTCATAAGCAATTAAACAATCTGCTAAACGATCTTGGAGCACATTGACCTGCTTTGCTACTTGCGAACAGACTACCTCTCTAGCCCTACCAGAATTACGCTCATCGGCTGTCTCACCAACACAAATCACAGGAGTCATGCCGTTGTCTAATATCTGCAAGGCTTTAGATGCAACAACCTCGTCTACTTCATGATGTATTTGCCGACGTTCTGAGTGCCCAACAATGACATAGCTGCAACCCATTTCTTTTAACATGGAAGCAGCAACTTCACCCGTATAGGCGCCCGAAGCAAATGCTGAAGCATCTTGCGCCCCAAGACTTAAGAAAGCCAAAGAATGTTCTTTAATTAAAGCGTCACATTGAGCTAGGTAGGGAAACGGTGGACATACAACGAATTGGCGTCCAGCAGGCATGCCTCTTTCCATGCCGCGAGCAACGGTCTTGATCCAGTCTTGATTACTTGCAAGACTACCGTTCATTTTCCAGTTGCCAATAACGATCAGTGGGCGCATAGTATTTCTTGAAAAGATTAAACCGTCAACACAATCTTGCCAACATGTTCTGATGACTCCATTAAGCGATGTGCATCAGAAGCCTGATCAAGAGAAAATGTTTTATAGATGACGGGCTTCAATTGACCGCTATCCAACAATGGCCAGATATTGGTATAGAGCTGTTCAGTAATTTGTTTTTTAAATGACACTGGTCTTGGACGAAGAGTAGAGCCAGTAATGGTAAGGCGGCGACGTAAGATTTGGTTTGTACTGACTTCCGCTTTTGAGCCGCCCTGAATAGCAATAATGACAATGCGGCCATCGTCTGCAAGGCAATCGATCTCACGCTGAACATAATCGCCTGTAACCATATCTAAAATAACATTGACACCTTTGCCATTAGTAGCTTTTTTGACTTCTTCAACAAAATCTTGTGTTTTGTAATTCACTGCTAAGTCCGCACCAAGCTTCAAGCAGGCAGCACATTTCTCATCAGTACCTGCAGTAACAAATACTTTAAATCCAAGGGCTTTGGCAATCAAAATAGCAGTCACACCAATACCACTTGAGCCGCCTTGCACTAACAGAGTCTCACCAGCAGAGAGCTGACCCCGCATGAAAACATTGCTCCACACTGTATAGAAAGTTTCAGGCAATGCAGCTGCTTCTTGATCTGAAAAACCTTTGGGGTAAGGCAAGCACTGCGCAATCGGCGCACTACACAGCTCAGAATATCCTCCACCCTGAACTAAGGCACAGACCTTATCGCCAACCTTTAAACCGAATTGATTATCTGTATGAGATAAATCACCGCCAATGATTTCGCCGGCAACCTCGAGACCAGGAATATCAGATGCGCCAGCAGGTACTGGGTAAAAGCCTTTACGTTGCAAAACATCAGGACGATTAATCCCTGCTGCAAGAACCTTAATTAAAATCTCGCCTGAACCAGCCGAAGGAACGGCTGGGTCTGGACGAGTGGCAAGCACCAACATTTCTGGTCCGCCAAATTCTTTAATTTCCATTACGTGCATAAGAGCTTCTCGCAGTAGTAGAGGTAATTAACTTAAGCTGTTTCGTCGGAAGCAGGAACCACTTCAGCTACAGACTCACTAGCACCAGCTAAAGGAGAAATCGTGCCGCCCTCTTCAGCCATCGCAGCTTTGAGAGACAAACGCAAACGACCACGCTCATCAGCAGCGAGCAACTTCACGCGCACAACTTGACCTTCTTGCAGATAGTCTTTTACTTCTTTCACACGCTCATTTGAAATTTCAGAGATATGCAAAAGACCGTCTTTGCCAGGAAGAATATTGACCAAAGCGCCGAACTCAAGCAACTTCACTACTGGACCTTCATAAATCTTGCCTACCTCAGCTTCTGCAGTAATACCTTCAATACGTGCCTTTGCTTCAGCCATGCCCTCAGCACTAGTAGAAGCAATCGTTACAGTTCCGTCATCTTTGATATCGATGCTGCAACCGGTTTCTTTGGTCAAAGCTTGAATCGTTGCACCGCCCTTACCAATCACTTCACGAATCTTATCTGGATGAATCTTAAATGACACCATGCGTGGGGCATGAGCTGACAATTCTGTTCGAACTGAACCCATAGCTTCTTGCATTTTGCTCAAGATATGCAAGCGACCTTCTTTAGCTTGCGCCAAAGCAACTTGCATGATTTCTTTAGTAATACCTTGAACCTTAATATCCATCTGTAATGCAGTAATACCGTTAGCTGTTCCAGCTACTTTGAAGTCCATATCGCCTAAGTGATCTTCATCACCAAGAATGTCAGTCAACACGGCAAAACGGTTGCCGTCAAGGATCAAGCCCATTGCAACACCAGCAACGTGCGCCTTAACAGGAACGCCAGCATCCATCATTGCAAGACAGCCACCGCAAACGGAAGCCATTGAAGATGAGCCATTAGACTCAGTAATTTCAGAAACAACACGAATACTGTATGCGAAATCTTCTGGGCTAGGTAATACTGGAATTAAGGCGCGTTTAGCTAAACGACCATGACCAATTTCACGACGCTTTGGACTACCTACACGACCAGTTTCGCCAGTGGCAAATGGAGGCATGTTGTAGTGGAACATAAAACGATCGCGGTATTCGCCTTCAAGCGCATCAATAATTTGCTCATCACGTGCAGTACCTAAGGTAGCAACAACGAGAGCTTGTGTCTCACCACGGGTAAACAATGCTGAACCATGCGTGCGTGGCAATACACCATTACGAATTTCAATTGGGCGCACAGTGCGAGTA
>JBILYO010000044.1:0-13194 GCA_044377685.1 Polynucleobacter sp.
AATAGCTTGCTTTCCTTTAATAGAGGCACCAAAGCTGTTATCTCCCATGGCTGGTCTGAACTCACAATCATCTGTAATCATCGATACAATGGCTTCAGGGTCATGTTGATTAAAAGCTTCGCAAAATACGCCTAATAGTGCTACTAATTTTTGATTTTCATTTGAGTCTGACATACCAATTTCCTATTCAATGAGGGATGTGAAATCATTATGAACCAAAACACAATCAACTATATAGACAAGCAATTTGAGGTACAAATTACCTCTAATGAGGTCTATGCGACTGCAGGCATTCATTTTTCAACGCAGCCTACCCAACGTAATTTACTGATTGACATATATCAACCTATTGGCCTTCCACCGGGAACCAGATCGCCAGCCTTAATTATGGCATTTGGTGGGGCATTTCATCGTGGAACTAAAGATGATGATGCCTTTGAGGTAAAGGGCTCAAGCAATACTGCGATTGCCGAATATTGCCTTGAATTTGCTAAACGCGGCTACGTCTGTTTTTCAATAGACTATCGCTTGATTCAAGAAGATCCCGATCCTGGGAAAACCATTTCTATTTCCAGTCATGATTTTGTACCTCGTTCACGCGTTGATGAGGTTCGAAAAATCATGAATTTGCCGCCCGCAGATAACCCAACTCTATGGAGGGGTATAGAGGGGGCGATAGATGATGGTGTTTCAGCAATTCAATGGGTTAAAAAGAATTGCGATCGATTTCAGATAGATTCCCAAAAGATCGCTATCGGTGGATGGTCCGCGGGCGGACGTATTGCTTTGCACGCTGCTTTTGCTGAAAAAGAGGAGGTTGCTGCTGTAATTTCTATATCGGGATATATGCATCCAGTCGATATGAAGCAATACATGCTTGCTGACGCTGGCACTCCGCCGGTGTTTATTTCCTGGGGAACGAATGATCTCGATTATGTTTTAAGTCAGGGCCCCATCTTTCAAGATCACTTTAAGCAACTGGGTATAGAACACATTGCATGTGAAATTCAGAATGCATCACATTTTTATCCTAGGTCAGTTTTAGTAAATGACTCTAGTGGATTTAGTGGTTCTTTCGAAGAATCCTTGGCTAGATTTTTAAAGGCAGCGCTGAAGATCAATTAAGACTTATTGCGCTTATTAATTTTCTCTATTTCATACTGGTGAAGGGCATCAATAATCTCTATCAATCTTTTGCGGTCTGCTTCATCTACGGGAAGCTTAGGGTTCTCTGATTGTATAAGTAGATTCTTTTCTTCAAGTTCTCGAACAAGGTCTCCTATTTGAACATCCCGTTGTCCAGTCAGTTGGAATATTTTGAAATAGAGGACTGCAATGTTCACATTCTCATATTCTGAGCTCACAGCCCCTAAGCTTTTAGAGATAGGGGTTAAGGCAAATTGGGCTTGGCCAACAGTTTTAGCCCTGAGCAATAAAAACTTCATACCATTGAGTCGATTGGCAATTTCAAATTCACAGGTGATAATTGCTTTATCTCTCATGAGCTTGTAATCGTAGTGATGCTGGGTAATTTGGTATACAGCAGCACCTCCAGTGATAAATACTGAGGATAAGAACCATAAGCCGAAATTGCTGTTGAGTACTTCCATCGCTTTATCCCAAAAACTTTCCCCCAGTTTTTTGGCATCCTCTTCTACCGTACCTAGATCGGCATGAAGCTTCTTTGCAATCTCGTGGCGATAGCGCTCTTCAGCCTCAATAATCGATTTTCTTTCTTCATTCAGCATGTCGATACCTTATGGATTGATAAGTAATCTTAACAAAGATTGAGGCTTGCAGCCTTAATCCTTTATTACTAATCGGACATAAATTAGGCTTTGGCTGGGCTCTCAGAAATATTCATTTAAGGTACTTGCAGCTTCGTTTGAGGGGCGATGCAGATCATTGCTTCTGAAGTATGGATATTGAATGAAGCATCTCCTGAAAGGGAATTGGTTCGATTGCACTAGGGCCTCTGAATGGGTTGTCGTAAATTGTCAAAAGAAAAAACATCACTCCTAACGAAGCTCCTACTAGTGCCATCATGATTGCATGAATGCGGATATTGCGGGTTTTAAAGAAAGCTGAATAAAGAAGTAAGAGATACGCAGAAAGAACTAGCGCTCCCCACAATGGTTTTTCAATGAATGATTTGGCACTTTCAATCCGATCTCGTCGTAAGTCTCTATACGTAGATAGTAAGCGCAAACCTTCATTATGCAGTGCAAGCTCTCCGAAGCTACCTGGCTTGTGGTTAACAAATAAAAAATTAATTTGATCTAGTTTTTTAGATGTGTCTAAATTAAATTGTTGCTCATTTAATTTTGGCCACTCTTGATTAATAACATCTTGGGTATAGGCGATCAATTGTGTTTGTCCCGCAATCTTTAAATCCTTGGGGTATGCGTCTAAGATTTGGTATAGATTAAAAAGTGTATGGGCCTCTTTAGAAACAGTATCTCCAACATTATTATGGTTTTGCCATGCAGCAACAGTTACAAAGGCAAAAATAAATCCTACTAAGGTAGGCATCGTATTGCCAAAAATGGTTCCGAAGATTCCGCCGTCTCTCAGATTTAACCAGCTGCAATATTTCTGGACAAAAAATAAAATTACTAAACTAGATCCGATATGAATGCATAGCAGGATAATTAAAAGAGTCAGTTCCGATGGGTCAATAAAAGATAAGATCATGAATTAAATGCTTTTTCGTTAGGAAAGGTGAGCTTAGTGGTTCGGTATAAGTTGGCCAAAAAATCAACAAACCAAACTTTCTTATAGTGCTTGTCGAGATTGATAAGGTTTATTAGCCCTCAAAGGATGGGGTAATCATAAATGTAATGTTTTTTGTTTGCATGGCTTTAGCTCAGAACTTGGCCTAGATTTGGCTGCTTTAAGCCTAAATTACGTGAATAGCCTAGTGATTCTTGAGGGAGCTTGGTTCTGCAAGTTATTTTTATATATTATGTAGTTGAAATTACCTTATTCAAGCTTATTACTGAACTCCTATGCAAACTACATCTAAGCCCCTACGCGTTGCCATCGCCGGATTGGGTGCCATTGGCAAATCTTTAGCAACCCATATAACCAACGGTGATATTCCCGGGGTGGTATTGACCGCCGTTTCGGCTAAAAACCAAGATAAAGCAAATGATTTTATAAAAACCTTGGCATATCCTGTGAAGCTTCTTCCAATTACTGAATTAGAACCAGAGGCAGATGTTGTTGTTGAGTGTGCGCCTGCTGAATTATTGGGTGACATCATTGCGCCATTTTTACGTGCCAAGAAAAAAGCGATTGTTTTATCAGTAGGCGCTATTTTATTTAAGCCTGAATTAATTGAGCTTGCCAAAACAACCGGCGGAACCATCATGGTTCCGACAGGGGCATTGATAGGTCTAGACGCGATGGTAGCTGCTGCAGAAGGTGAAATATTTTCAGTCAAGATGGTAACCAATAAACCACCATTAGGATTAAAAGGCGCACCTCATTTAATAGAAAACAATATTTCAGTAGAGGGCTTGACTGAACCGCTAAAAGTCTTTTCAGGTAATGCAAGAGAGGCGGCTAAAGGTTTTCCTGCAAACCTCAATGTGGTTGTAGCGCTAGCATTAGCAGGTGTTGGTCCTGAAAAAACCCATTTAGAAATTTGGGCTGATCCAACTGTGGTGAGAAATACTCACACGATTACCGTAGATTCAGACTCTGCCAAATTTTCAATGAAGATGGAAAATATTCCCTCAGAAAATCCAAAAACAGGTCGTATTGTTGCGCAAAGTGTCGTTGCTATGTTGCGTAAGATGATGGCTACATTTCAAGTTGGAACCTAAAAGAGGGTATAGGCAAATCAATGACTTTTACGGCAGCTAAAAAAGAAGAAATTCGCCTTCGTTATTTAGAGGTGGATAGCTCTAATGTGGCAGATGTTTTAGACAATATGAATCTTCTGCAGCAGGGTCTTTCATCCGAATTTGCACCTTATCCCGATACTACCAAGAGAATGGCTGGCTGGGCATATACGATTCGTGGGCAAATGACGCCTTATCCACAGGGTGGTGATGCCGATAAGATGGCTGCTTGTCAGGGCATTTCTTCTGGGGAGATCAGCGTCTGGAGTGGTGATGGCAATGGTATTTGCTACTTTGGTGAATTAATAGCCCTGGGCATGAAGGAGCGGGGCTCTGTTGGAGCATTATTAGACGGTGGTATACGAGATGTCAGGTGGATTGGGGAGCATCAGTTTCCTGTATTTGCATGTTATCGCACCCCAGTGCAATCAATTGGCCGCTGGAAAGTGACGGCTTCTCAGGTGCCAGTGTATCTGCGAGGCCATGATGGTGGTAATGTGATTGTCAGACCAGGTGATTTTATTCTGTGCGATGACGATGGTGCTATTGTGATTCCAGTAGAACATGTCGAGACTGTATTAATTGAATCCGAGCGTTTAACAGCAATTGAAAAGAATATTCGCATTGATATTGCGAATGGCTTAAGTCTTGCTGATGCTTTAAAAAAGTATGGTCATGTTTAAAGATGTAGAAAGTATTTTTGACTGATTATTTAGACTGAGTTTTATTTTCGCAACGTTATTTAATGGGGCTTCTTATGTCAACGATTGGGCGAGCTATTGTTACTCATATTGCTGCAGTGTTATTTTCAGCAATTTCTTTTAATGTCCTGGCACAGGCTAATTGGCCTAATGGTCAAACAGTTCGAATTATTGTGCCCTTTCCAGGGGGTGCAAGCACTTTAGATTCAGTGGTGCGAACATTGACACCAGATATATCTAAATCCTTAGGTTCACCAGTCATCGTTGATAACAAGCCAGGTGCAGGAACTGTCATTGGTGTTGATGCCACTGCTAAGGCAACAGATAATTTGACGGTGGGTGCCGTTGCCAATAGTTTTACTGTAAATCAATCCCTGATTAAAAATTTGCCCTATAACGCCAGCAAAGATCTTCAGCCAGTTGTTTTAATGGCCAGAACAGCGAACGTATTAGCGGTGAAAGCTTCATTACCTGTCAATAACTTAAAAGAGCTCATTGAATACGCCAAGAAGAATCCAGGAAAACTTTCTTATGCCTCTTTTGGTAATGGAACGACTGCGCATTTTGCAGGAGAAATGCTTAAATCAATGGCGGGCATTTTTGCTGTCCATATTCCTTATCGCGGTCAAGGGCCGGCTTTAACAGACCTCCTCGCTGGAAATGTCGATTTTATGTTTGGTAATCTGCCTGATTTCTTGCCCTATATTAAGTCTGGAAAAATTAAGGCAATTGGCACTACCTATTTAACTCGGGCCCCCTTAGCCCCTGAAATCCCTACTATTGCTGAGCAAGGATTTCCTACCTTTGAGACCGACTCTTGGTATGGCATTGTGGCCCCAAGCAGCATGACTAAAGATGCTGTAGATAGAATGAACCAAGTAATTAATAGAGCATTACAGGATCCAGCAGTGAAAAAGAATTTGGGCGATAGGGGCATTGAAATTATTGGAGGCACTCCTGCCAAGTTCCAAGAACACATTCAATCTGAAATACTGAAGTATGAGCGTATTGTGAAGTCTGCCAATATGCAAGCTGATTGACCGGTGCCATTGATGTATCCTACTGCTGTATTTAAAGAAGGCGGCTATCGCTATATTCCCAGTGTATTTCAATATTCTGGAGGTGTAGCTGCCGAGCCTGGATTTCAATTAGAGCAGGTGAGGTTTAAATCCTTACTTCCGATTGGAGATGCTTTTCATTACATTGAAAAACACTTGAATAAGATTGGTCGTCCACTAACGTCTTTTGCGCATTGTGAACTCCGCTCCCCAATGCAATTTGATGACCAAGGGTTTATTGCTTTTAATAGAAAGTATGTCAGCACTCTTGAGGAGTGGGGAATTTATCAGGCTGAATCTCAAGGCGCCTCATTCATTAATCCCGTTGCACGTACCAATGTTTGTCCTGAATATTTTGGGCCGACAGAAGTTAGCATGTATTCCTTTACCTATACTGTTCCCGCAAATATAGGCTCTCTCCCAAGCTTTGTTATATCTGGTGGAGGAGATGCAAGATCTGGACCGGAGCCATATCGCGAGAGAATTATTGCCTATGGCGATACCTCAGAAGCAGGCCTGAAATTAAAAATGGAATTTGTAGCTAATGAAATGCAACAGCGCTTGATAAGTCTTGGTTTTCATTGGAATGATGTTACGAGCGCACAAGCATACTCAGTTCACAATATAGGCGGCTTAGTAGAAGAGGTCTTTGCTAAGCAAAAGCGAATGCACTGTGGCATTAATTGGTATTTTGCTAGGCCACCAGTTGCAGGGCTTGATTTTGAGATGGATCTTCGGGGTTCGGTAAAGCAAATTTTTATATGAGCCTGAATTAGCACTAATACATTGGTGTCGTTGAAAAGTAATACCCTAGGTTTATTGACTGAAAAGCTTATTCTTTAAAAGTTACCACATGGTCAGCTGCTAGGCAGATTCCAATCTTCTCTCCAATAGCATGGTCATGATGGCTTGGCACTAATGCCAACACCTCATCACCAGAGTTGAGTTTAAGAGTGTAGAGGAAATCAGCACCTCTAAATGTTTTGCTGAGTACTTTAGCTTGGATAGGACTATCGTCATCATGTTGGATATCATCTTCGCGAAGTAGAACATTCACTTCTTCTCCAGCTTTACCGTCATGATGTTCCTCTAACTCAAGATTGCCAAGTTCAATTTGAACCTTGTTTCCAGATTGAATGAGACCTTTTACGAATACACCATGCCCAATAAAGTCAGCGATATAGCGATTCACAGGTTTGTGGTAAAGCTCGTATGGCGTATCCCATTGGATGACTTTGCCATCAGCCATAACCCCAACTTTGTCAGCGATCGCAAAGGCCTCCAGTTGATCATGGGTTACTAGTAAGGCAGTAATATTATGAGCCTTCAAAATCTCACGCATTTCAATTGCAAGGCGCTCTCTTAAATCAATATCTAAACCTGAAAAAGGCTCATCGAGCAAAATTAAATCAGGCTCAGGAGCCATTGCTCTTGCAAGAGCAACACGTTGTTGTTGGCCACCACTGAGTTCGTGCGGATAAGCGCTAGCCTTGTCTGCGAGTGAAACTCTTTTTAGCCATTCCTTTGCCAGGACTACCCCCTCTTGCTTTGATAAATGCTGCAAACCAAATGCAATATTTTCCAAAACATTAAGATGTGGAAAGAGTGCAAAGTCCTGAAAAACCATGCCTACGCGTCTTTGATTAGGTGGAATATGGCTTGATGGTGAGCTCACTACCTTGTTGCGTAAGTGAATCTCACCAGACTTTGCTGGCTCAAATCCACAAATTGCTCTTAAAACTGTAGACTTTCCGCAACCAGACGAGCCCAGTAGGCAGCCAATCTCACCTTGTTGTAAATCTAAATTAAGCCCTTTAACAGCATTGGTATAGCCATGACCATCTAGGCTTGGATAGAGAATTTCAAGCTGTTTGATAGAAAGCAGAGTTTGAGAGGGGTTCATCTCTATAATTTTCTCATGAGTACTGATGGTTTAATGCATAGTAAGAGTCTAAACGGATTGCCGAGTTGATGAAGCGTATCGTGGTTCCAATTGCCCTATTGATATTATTGCCAATATTTGGCTTGGCCGCGCCATTCTTTACTTCCGGCAATGGCGGAAGTCCTGATCTCCAGGCTATAGGCACCTTGAGTCATTTGTGGAATTATGTGCTGGGAGCTTATATCAGCTCCACCTTATTGCTGGTATTGGGTGTTGGTATAGGAATTTTTATTCTAGGGGTTGGCAATGCTTGGATTATTGCTAGCTATGATTTTCCTGGCAAAAAAGTATTTGAGTGGGCTTTAATCCTTCCGCTAGCAGTACCCACCTATGTGATGGCCTACCTCTTTGTCGATCAATTACAATTTTCTGGACCGATTCAGACGGCGCTTCGCAGTTGGCTAGAAATGAGCTCTCTCTGGTTTTTTCCTGATCCAAGATCTTTATTTGGCGCTATCTGGTCCTTTTCATTCTGCCTTTTTCCTTATGTGTATCTTATTACTCGTACGGCATTTATGGAGCGAAGTAGTCGATTAATGGAGGTTTCTGAAACCTTAGGCTATAGCCCTTTTCAAGGCTTCTGGAAATTAGTTCTACCAATGGCCAGGCCAGCCATCTTTGCTGGAATGGCTTTGGCTCTGATGGAGGTACTCGCCGATTTTGGTGCAGTCTCTTATTTTGGTGTTCAGACCTTTACCACCGGAATTTTTAAAGCTTGGCTTTCTTTTGGTGACCGCTTAGCCGCAGTGCAATTGGCGCTCAGTCTACTAGGTATAGTTTTACTCATATTCTTTATTGAGCAAAGTAGTCGCTCCAAATTACGCTATGCATCAGCGTCACAAACAAAATCATTGCCTAAATATTTACGCGGTAAAAAGGCCTTTTTTGCCTTTGCATTTTGCGGCATGACTTTACTCTGCGGCTTTTTGTTACCGGCCTCTGCACTCATACAGTTATTACTGAAGCAGGGCCTTAGCATGGATATTCGTTATCTCAGTTGGCTGGGTAATTCGGTTTCTGTTGCTCTGGTGACGGCCTCAATCTCTGTTTTGTTAGCCTTATTTTTTGCCTATGCAGTCCGCTTGCAACCTAGTTTGTCATGGGTTAATCGCTTGCTAGGATTTGGTTACGCACTGCCTGGCGCAGTACTAGCAATCGGCATTCTTTCAATTCTAGAGATCATGCAATTGGCATGGTGGATATCGGTCAGCATGATGATTTTGGTATACGCATATTTAGTACGTTTTTTATCTTCAAGTTTACAAAGTGTTGAAGAGGGCCTCAATAGAATCACCCCATCAATGGATCAATCCGCCGCATTACTAGGATTTAATCAATGGGAGATACTCAAAAAAGTTCATATTCCATTGATTAGACGAAGCTTGGTGACTGCAGGCTTATTTGTTTTTGTGGATGTCATGAAGGAATTGCCCGCAACATTATTGCTACGCCCATTTAATTTTGACACTCTAGCAGTTGCCACCTACCAGCTTGCAGCAGATGAGCGTCTCTCTGAACTTGGGCTACCTGCATTAACAATTGTCTTAGCAGGGCTTATTCCTGTTCTAGTGCTATCAAGAATGATTTCTCGAAACCAATAGATTTTCCCCGCTCAATCCCGATATAAAGGTCAATGTTGTTTTAGAAGGCGGTCTTTTACTCAGTTTTTATTGATAATGATTCTCATTATGATGTAAAATCATTGAAAACGAGCAATTACAAGCCACAAAATAGATTGAGGGATTTAGAAATGGGTATCAAAACAGTATTCGTCAGCACGATGATTTTCATGGGGGGAATGGTTGGAGTTGGGCATGCAGCAGAGCCTGCAAAAGAGCTCAATCTATATTCAGCCCGTCATTATCAAACTGATGAAGCTTTATATAGCGATTTCACCAAAAAGACTGGGATTAGGATCAATCGAATTGAAGCGGATGACAACGGGATACTTGAAAGAATTAAAAGTGAGGGTGAAAAAAGTCAAGCCGATGTGATTTTGTTGGTCGATGCTGCACGTCTCTGGCGTGCTCAGACACTCAATCTGTTCGCAGCAGTTAAATCAAAATATTTAGAGCAGCGAATTCCAAAAAATCTAAGGGCTGCTGATGAGGCTGAAGGCGTTCCTTGGTTTGGATATTCCACACGTGCTAGGGTCATTGTTTATAACAAATCTACAGTGAAGAAATCAGATGTAGACACTTATGAAAAATTAGCAAATCCTGAAAATAAAGGGAAAGTCTGTACTCGATCCGGTTCGCATCCATACATGCTCTCTTTGGTTGGCGCACTCATTGAAAGAGATGGATTGCTTGCAACTGAGAGTTGGGCAAAAGCCATGGTTGCCAATATGGCTCGTAGCCCTAGGGGCGGTGATACAGACCAAATTAAGGCAGTAGCATCAGGTGAGTGCGGCGTCGCCTTGACGAATACCTATTATTTTGCACGGATGATGCAATCAAATAAGCCAGACGACATCAATACCATCTCAAAGATTGGATTTGTCTGGCCTAACCAGGGGTCAGGTGGTGTACATATTAATATTTCAGGCGGCGGCATGGCCCGAAATGCGCCACACCCTAAAGAGGCATTGCTATTTTTGGAATACTTAGCCAGTGATTCAGCGCAAGAATATTTAGCGAATGGCAATAATGAGTGGCCAGTTGTCCCTTCGGTCAAAGTAGAGAATCCGGCTCTGAAAGCTTTAGGTACTTTTCAGGCAGAAAAGGTTTCTGTGGCAGCCATCGGTAAGAACCAAATTACCGCTCAAAAGCTTTTAGATCAAGTGGGATATAAATAAATCACTTTGAGCAATCATTTTTTCAATGACCTCAATGCAATATTTACCAGATAATCCAATTACCAATATCCCATTCTTGTTGGGTGATGTAGCCACTATTGTCTTTATCTAGAATTCTAAATTCTCTTTCTGTCATGCCTGCTTTGATTGCTTCTGCTTTGCTAATTTTATTATCTTTATCGTTATCTATAGGGGCAATTGAATTATTTTGTGCTTTGTAGGCGTTTAATTCAGCAATGCTAATGAAGCCATTATTATCTTTATCTATCCGCTTAAAGGTTGCATCTGGCATTCCAGCTTTAAGAGCCTCCTCCCTAGTAATTTTTTGGTCATTATTCGCATCCAGTGTAGTGAGCGATGCAATTCTGGGAGTAGCAGTCTGAGAATAGCCAATCGTTGGCAATAGGGTAGCAGCAATAAATAGGTAATGAATCATTTTCACAAAAGGTCTCCTTTGATATTAGTAATGGACTAAAAAACGATAGCCCCCGCTAAATAATCATGGCTATTGATATATTGTTAGTTTAACTATAACCCATTCAAACTGTTTAGATCACAAACTGATGTGACATGAGCTCTGTGTATTCCTTGGTGAGAAAAAAGTCAGGAGGATCGTCTAATAGCGACAGTGATGCGATGAAGGTCGGATTGGAGTAGATGAAAAAGCGAATTTGATCATATGCCCTTAATAAATTCTCTTCCTTTAGTTGGAGGGCAGTATTTTTAAGCGCAGATAGCTGAAATAAAAATTCACCAAACTTCCCCCCAAATTTAACTTCGTAAAAGTTTTTTTCATAATTGAAAGAGGCAACCTTAAATTGATGATGTTGAATAAAAGTTGAAAATAATCTTTCAATCACAAAAGGCTTCATGGTGATGTTCCCATCTCGATGATAGGATCCAGTGCCCGCATAAATTACCCCAACTTCGGTTCCTTTAGCCACTTCTTGATCTAGCAGGGTGATTACTTTGTCAACAAAGGCAAAGTAGCTGTTCCAAAAACTTGGCTTTGCAACAAAGTAGTTGCAGAATGCAAAGGTATTTTTATCCATGGGAGTATTTAAAGGTAATGCTAAAGAGGTTTCTAAAAACCCAATAATCTGATCTAGGCCTGCATGCCCACACTGAACTCCTTGCTGCCAGACATTTAAGTGTAGAGCCTCAATCCCAATCATGGGATTAATAAAAACACAGTCATAACCCTCTGAAAATTTTTGTTCTGCAAAATGATGAAATTCAGCTATTGCTAATAGCGATTTATGTGTAAATTTTCTGGAGACTAAACCCCAAGGCTCAGTTTCTTGAGGATTCGCCTTGGCAATTTGCTTGAATAACTCATATTCACGCGTACTGTTATCAGTATTGCTGCCAGCATCCCATGGAATGACGCTAGGAGAAAGGTTATTTTTTTCGTCCTCACCTAGATAGGGTTGATAGAGCTTGATCATGAATTTTTTGTAAAAGCCAATATTCTAAAAATCGATTGAAGAAAGGTCAGTACCGGCAGCGCGCATCACTTTTATATTTAGTGAAATATACAATGAGACTCGCATCAGACTTATATTTTGTATAGAAGATGCTTGCTCTGGCATCGCTTTTGTATTTTGTGAAATACCATACGCCGGGGGCATTATCTGATTTATAGGCTGTTTCATAAACAATGCAATTAGCGTCTGATTGATATTGGGTGACATAGACCTTGGCATCGGCATCTGAAGCATAGTCTGTAATGTAAATTTGGGCAGCCTGGGCTGAGAGGCTGAGTAAAGGCAAGACCAATAGGCTTGATCTAATCAGGAAGTTCAAGAGAGTCATTTTTAGTAGATCTTGCACAATCACCTATCCTAGTGCTTTAGGTAATGAGTTTTGGGTTGAGCGCTCTAATTCGTTCGTCAATGTAGTATCCACCGTATTCGGTATAGCGCAAATAGTTGCGCCCACATTCCCGGCATTCACAGACATCAGAGCGGTTATATGGGTGATATTCGATCGATATCGGAGCATCTTCTGACCATAGATTAGTACCATCAGGATGGTCTTCATCCCAACATTCTCCTGCACCATCTATTCTGAGAGTGCCAATAGCCTTCAGGGAATTGAGATTAAATGTGCCTGGGACAGTTTCCCAGCCATTGCAAACTAGTGGTGAGCAGGATGGGCAATTCTTTTTGGAGGGAGTGGAATTGGCTATTTCAAGCAATTCACTGCGGTTTAACTCTTTAAGCATTTCCTGATTAATTAATGAGATACGATATATCCATCAAACTGTACCCGAAATTGTTTTTTTGCCTATTTTAGAAAGAACGTGCTCTATGAAACTTAAGTCTGTCTTCATTACCCTGCTTGCCACATTTGCTATCAATGGCTTTGCTGCATATCCAGATAAATCAATTAAGTTTCTTGTGCCTTGGCCTCCTGGCGGTGCAACAGATCAAGTGGCTCGCATTCTGGTGCAGCCACTGACGAAAGAGCTTGGCGTTTCAGTATTTGTTGAAAATAAGGGTGGGGCAGGCGGCAATATTGGTACGCAGGCATTTGTCCAGGATAAGCCCGATGGTTATTCCATTTTGATGGCTACCAGCTCAACGAATGCGGCTGGCCCTCATCTATTTTCCAATCAAGGGTTTGATGTTATTAAAGATTTTACGCCCGTAGTGCTGGTTTGTACGATTCCGAATGTTATGGTAGTGCCCGCCTCTTCCCCATGGAATAGCATGAAAGATTTGATGGCTGACGCAAAGCAAAATCCCGGAAAGTTTACCTATGGTTCAGCAGGTATTGGCGCATCCCAGCATTTAGCAGGAGCTCAATTTAAAACGGTGACGGGTTTAGATGTTCGACATGTGCC
>JBILYO010000172.1:0-4497 GCA_044377685.1 Polynucleobacter sp.
ACGACATGAGCACCCCGCCTTGCTAAATCCGCCGCCAAAACTCCAGTTCCACAGCCAGCATCCAAAACTCGCTGACCAGTCAAATCACTCGGCAGATAACTGAGTAACACATGGCGCATCTCTTCGCGCCCAGCACGAACCTTAGCTCGTATACCGCTTACTTTGGCTGTCGATGTTAACTTCGCCCAAGCATCCACTGCTGTGCGATCGAAATACTCTTGGAGCTGAGTCCGCTTTTGAGTGTAAGAATTTTCAAGCATCAAATCATCGCCTATCAATTATTTCAACCACGGGGAATAGATATAGGCCAATAGATGGGCCATTGCCGCTACGAAGCCAAAAAATTGTGTCCCTTGCAGCAGGTTGCGATGCAACTCTTCTGCTTCTGCCGAAGTCAAACCTGTCAAGGTCGCGGCTGAAGCTCGAGTCATTACTGCTTGAACGCTTGCCATTGCAGGATTGAGGGTGGTAGCTGCCAACTTTTTTTTTGCCTCATCCAAACGGGCCATCCGCAACTTCCAAATAAATTGGCCTGCATTCACAACATACGTCGCATAGGCAGCTAAAGCGAGCAACATGAGTTCGGTTTGATCTAAATATCCGGTTCCTAGGGCTACCAGATACAAGGTATGCAATAGCAATACCAACATGCTGAATACGTCTTCCCAGAAAAATGCTGGGGCAAATAAATAGCAATTGAAAACGACTTTTTCCCAAATACATCCAGTGATCATGATGGTGTAGAGTGTGAGTGTTTTAACTACTACCGAAATATTGGCTGCGTTCTGACCCTCTCCAGTGAATAAAAAATGCAATACCAGGTATAGACTTACTAAGAAAACAACAAACTGAATGGGCGCCAAAATTCCTTGAACAAGAGTCCATTTGGTCTCATCTCTTCTTACCCTTTCTTCTGGGGTATAAAGTGGTCTATAAGTATTTTCCATGCGCAGTATGCTAAATTTTCTAAAACACCTCTAAAACAATGAAGAGCCCACTTTTAAAGTCTAAAAGTGTCAACCAAAGTTTACGGTATTTGGCAAAATATACCCCTCGGGGTAACCCTATTATTAGTAGTTTCCCTATGGCTATTTAATTAAAAAGAATGCCAAATAGGGTTGTTAGCAAATAGCCCTCTTTTGGGGGGAAAAGGTGATTTAATTATGCGGTGCAGCATTTTGATAGCCGTATTAAGTGCCCGTCATTTGTCTCGATTACCGCATCATTAGGAGATTGGCTTTGTCGGACTCGCTGAAGGAAACATTCCAATCTAGCTTAGGCGAATTAGATAATGCTGACATGATGCTGTGGCTCAACAAAACCATTGAGTCGGAAATCATCCCTCGCTTACTGATGGGTCATAAACTTGAAACAGCCAATCGCCTAGCTGACGACCAAAGTAGAAACATCGAGGTAAAGCAGACTGAAATTGTCGATTTTTGCCAGACTTTGCTAGATGGCCCAATAGCGGACTGCTTCACTTTTATAGACAGAATGCAAAAATCGGGCCACAGTCTTGTATCGCTCTATATGAATCTAATTCCAGCATCGACGAGACGCTTGCAACTGCTCTGGGAAACCGATGAAAATAGCTTTACTGAGGTGACTTTGGCCCTAGGTCGAGCCCAGAACCTAATTCATCAGCTAAGCCCTGCCTTTATGAGCCAAGGCAAACTCTCTGAGTTCCAGGGAAATGCTCTGCTAATTAATGCACCAGGATCACAACACACCTTAGGCATCCTGATTATGGGTGAATTTTTCAAATTGAACGGTTGGAATACTACGGTCGAAATTGAAATGACCAGTGCCGATCTCAAGGATCGAATTCGTTTACAAAGCTATGATTTATTAGCAATTTCCATCTCATGTGAGGATCAATGGGGTACCATGGAAACATTGCTCAATGAAGTAAAAAAGGCCTCAAAAAACAAGGGGATACTGACCATGGCAGGTGGCCCGTTATTCGATTTCAAACCGGAACTGATTCAAGATTGTTCTGCAGATGTATGCGAGCTCACAGCCGAAGAGGCGATTAAAAAAGTTTCATACTTAATAGCGCAAAAAGCCGCCTTAAATTAATATGTCCATCTCATATCATCCAGACAAACTCTTTGCAGAATTAAGCGGGAAAGAGCTCAGTCAGATAGCGCGAGCATCGGCAGATATCTCCATTGTTTTGGATGACTCAGGATCGATACAAAACATTTACTCTGATAATAAATATTTAGCCAAACAAATTTCAGATGATCTGATTGGGAAAAAATGGTTAGAAGTAGTGGAGCCCGATAGCAGAACAAAAGTTCAACGCTTGCTAGACGATGCTAACCCAGACACCATCTCTAAGTTTAGACAAATTAATATGATTGGCAATGAGAGAAATATAGCGTTGCCAATGATGTGTGCTTCTATCAAAACATCATCGAGTAAAAAGATTATCGTTATTGGTAGAGACATCACAGAGGTCTCTCGCTTGCAGCAAAATTTAGTGTCGGCCCAAAAAGAGATTAGTCAAAATTATCTGCAAATAAGTCAGTTAGAAGAACGGTTTCGATCTATCTTTGAAATTGGTACAGAGTCTATCGTCATCGTTCAAGCAGATGATGAATACCCAATAGTCGAGATGAACAGAAATGCCATAAAGCAACTGCTTCTTGCTAAAAATAATTGCATTGGAAAATCGCTTCTATCACTTATACCTGCTAAAGAAATAATTAAGGTCATCAATTTTCTGAAAGGTGTTCAAGATACAGATGAGCCTAGTATCCTAAAAACATTATTGAGTAATGGCGAAGCAACTCAAATCAGCGCAACCTCATTTATAAACAGCGGGATTCCTTACTTACTGCTGAATCTGAAGCCGCTGGATTTGGCGAAAGTATCCAGCCTAATAGATGCCGACTCTTTAACTGTTGAGGCCATTGAAAATAACCCTTATGGTTTTGTCGTTTGCACACCAGAGGGTCTTATTCTGAAAGCGAACAAAGCCTTTAATAAATTAAGCAGCACTAAGGGTGAGCAAGACTTGATTGGCACGAATATCCGAAATTATCTAGGGCCAGAAACAGTAGATTTTGATCTCATGATGCAATCCTTACAAGGTAAGGCTAGCTCACAATCGTGCGTCTCTTCGATCACTAACGCTACTAGTAGCATTAAGTTGGTCGATATTTCAGCAGTATCAGTAGCGCAACCACGCGCCTGTATTGGCATGATCTTTCGCCAAGTAGATTCGAGACAAAATAAAGGTGCACGTATCGACAAAAAACTCGTACGCAGCTCCCAAGAGCTATCAATGCTTGTTGGAAAAGTCCCCCTGAAAGATATCCTAGCTGAAACAACCGACTTAATTGAGCAGCTCTGCATCAAGGCCGCATTAAATTTAACTCAAGATAATCGTGTTTCCGCCTCTGAAATCTTGGGCTTATCCAGGCAAAGTCTATACATCAAACTCAGAAAATATGGCCTAGTAGACTCCAGCAAGGATATTAATTAGAAAGTCAGTGATGAGCAGTCAAGTTGCACTGATGGTTCTTGTAGATATCCAGTCATCAGCAAAAATTAGCGGTATTTTAAGACTCATGTTTACAAGGCTCTGGCTTTGGTCGACTCCAGGTCTTGAGTTCTACAAACATATGGGATCGGGGAAAAATGGTGGCTTCTCATTCCGCCCAAGTGGCACCCATCAAGCACTTTTTTGTATCTTTAAAGATATTTCTAGTGCTGAAAAATTTTATGCGTCTTCAAAGCTCATTCAGTGGTACAAAGCGCATGCCAATGAATTTTTTTCAGTAAAACTCAAAACCTATTCAATCAAAGGTCAGTGGTCAGGCTTTGTTCCGCAAATCACTGTTGATACACCCATATCAGGCCCGATCGTTTCAATCACTAGAGCGTCTATTAAACCGCTCAATTGTCTGGAATTCTGGAGTAAAGAGCCTGCGGCAGAAATCTCTCTTGAGAAATCAGCTGGCTGCATTATTGCTGCCGGTATTGGTGAGGCTCCATTTTTTCGCCAGGCTACCTTTACCATATGGGAGTCTCAAGCTGCGATGGATCACTATGCCAGACAAGGTGCTCATCAAGCCGCCATTCGTGCATCGATGAACGGCAACTACTTTTCTGAATCGATGTTCTCTCGCTACCTACCCTTTGATGCCCAAGGCAGCTGGAAAGGTCGCACTCTTGGCTAAAGCTCCTGTCATTATTATTGGTGGCGGCATTGGTGGGCTTACATGCGCCCTTGATCTCGCCTCCTCTGGAGTTGAGGTGATCCTAGTTGAAAAAGAAGCTCAAGTTGGCGGCAAGATTCGACAAATTAACTGTTCAAATGATCCGCTAAAACCTTCTCCAATGGATTCTGGCCCCACAGTCTTTACGATGCGCTGGGTCTTTGATGCTCTCTTTGAAAAAGCTGGGACCACTTTAGAGTCGGAATTAAAGCTGGAGAAGTTGAATATTCTGGCGAGACATGCCTGGAGTAAAGATGAGAGATTAGAT
>JBILYO010000173.1:0-4492 GCA_044377685.1 Polynucleobacter sp.
CTTAGCAATGTCATCAGCGCTGTAGCCAAGATCAGCCAATACTTCATCAGTATGCTCACCTAAAACTGGTGAAGGCTTCACTTCAACCTCTAAATCAGAGAACTTGATTGGGCTGCCAATAGTTAAATACTTACCGCGTACTTTATGATCAACTTCAACAATTGAACCACTCTTACGCAAGTCTGGAGATGCAGCTAATTCCTTCATTGATAACACTGGAGCGCATGGGATATCAAACTTACGAAGGATATCTACAGCCTCATACTTAGTCTTATCTTTGAGCCAATCTTCAATCGTTGCAAAGATGTCGAAAATCTTATCTTGACGAGCTTCAGCAGTCATATATGCAGGATCAGTTGCCCATTCTGGCTTACCTAAAGCTGTAGTGATTGGCTCCCAAGCATGGCCTTGAATGGTGAAATAGATATATGCGTTTGGATCAGTTTCCCATCCTTTGCACTTCAATACCCAACCTGGCTGACCACCGCCGCCAGCATTACCGCCGCGTGGTACTACATCGGAGAATGTGCCATGTGGATATTGTGGATACTCTTCCAAGTAACCCACTTTGTCCAAACGCTGTTGATCACGCAATTTCACGCGGCATAAGTTCAATACTGCATCTTGCATTGAGCAAGAAACCTTTTGACCTTTTCCTGTTTTTTGACGCTGCATCAACGCAGTCAAAATACCAATTGCTAAATGCATACCAGTATTTGAATCACCCAAAGCTGCAGCAGAAACAGTCGGAGGGCCATCCCAGAAACCAGTTGTTGAAGCAGCACCACCGGCACACTGAGCAACGTTCTCATACACTTTTAAGTCTTCATATGAGTGGCCATCGCTAAAACCTTTTACTGATGCCAAAATCATTTTTGGATTGAGTTCTTGAATACGTTTCCATGAGAATCCCATGCGATCCAAAGCACCAGGACCAAAGTTCTCAACCATGACATCAGAAACTTTGATCATCTTTTCTAATACTTCCTTACCCTCTGGAGTTTTGGTATCCAAAGTCAAAGAACGCTTATTACCGTTTAGCATAGTGAAGTACAAAGCATCTGCGCCTGGGATGTCTCGTAATTGGCTACGAGTAACGTCGCCAGAACCTGGACGCTCAACCTTAATCACGTCAGCTCCATAAAAACCCAATAACTGAGTACATGCAGGACCCGCTTGAACATGGGTGAAGTCGATGATACGAATACCGTCTAATGGTTTAGTCATGTTTGTTTCTCCTTTAGTGTTTCTTATTTACTACTTAATTCAGTCTAAAAAAATATTCACTTTTACTTTTGATTTCTAATCGCTGCTTATTTCTTTCCAGCTGCTGTGGATGGGTTTAAGTTGGTCAAACGTCCACTTTCAGTACCTGCGGCTTCATCAATAACAGCATTGATAAGGGCTGGTTTACGGGCAGCAATCGCTTCTGTTAACGCTGCCTCTAATTCTGCTGGAGTAGTCACGTAATAACCTACCCCACCAAATGCTTCGATCATCTTGTCGTAACGAGCATTTTTTACGAATACGGTCGGAGCAACATCAGCGCCGCCGGTTGGGTTTACGTCGGTACCACGGTATACGCCGTTGTTATTGAAAACAACTGTAGTAATTGGCAAGTTGTAACGGCAAATAGTTTCTAACTCCATGCCGCTAAAGCCAAATGCGCTATCGCCCTCGACTGCAACGGTTGGCAAGTCACTGATCACTGAAGCGCCAATCGCATAGCCCATACCAATACCCATGATGCCCCAGGTACCGGAGTCAAAACGCTTACGCGGCTTATACATATTCACAATCGCACGGCAGAAGTCCAGCGTGTTTGCACCCTCGTTTACTAAGTTCACATCAGGGTTCTTCTTAATCACATCACGAATCGCACGTAATGCCCCATGGAAGTTCATTGGACTTACGTCTTTGGCAAGTGTTTCTGCCATCTTCGCCATGTTCTTGTCTTTTTTCTCATTGATTGCTGAAATCCATTCAGCGCTTGGCTTGGGAACAGAAGCAATACCTTTTAACAATTCACCAACGCATGAACCAATGTCACCAATCAATGGTGCAGCAATTTGTACGTTGCTATCAACTTCGTTTGCCTGAATATCGATCTGAATAAATTTCTTAGGCTCCTTACCCCAGGTCTTGCCCTTTCCATGAGCCAATAACCAGTTCAAGCGCGCACCAATTAATAAGACTGTGTCAGCCTCTGCCAAAACAAACGAGCGGGCTGGGGATGCAGTTTGAGGATGATCATCTGGCAATAAACCTTTTGCCATCGACATTGGTAAGTAAGGAATACCAGACTTCTCGATCAAGTCACGGATCTCTTTATCAGCCTGCGCATAAGCAGCGCCTTTGCCCAAGAGAATCAATGGACGTTTAGCGCCTTTGAGTACATCTAATGCACGCGCCACAGCATCAGCTGCTGGAATCTGGCGCGGAACGGGATCGATCACTTTGAAGATAGACTTCTTTGCCTCTTCGGCTGGCATAGTTTGGGCTAATAACTGCGCAGGCAGGTCTAAATACACTCCGCCTGGACGACCTGAAACCGCAGCACGGATGGCACGTGCAAAACCAATACCGATATCTTCAATGTGATTAATACGATAAGCTGCTTTGCAATATGGCTTAGCAGCATTGAGCTGATCCATTTCTTCATAATCGCCCTGTTGTAAGTCAACAATTTCACGCTCACTTGAGCCGCTAATCAAAATCATCGGGAAACAATTCACCGTTGCATTGGCAAGTGCTGTTAAACCATTTAAGAATCCTGGTGCAGAAACAGTCATACAAATACCAGGCTTTTGAGTCATGAAACCTGCAATTGCTGCGGCATTACCTGCATGTTGCTCATGACGGAAACCAATAAAGCGCATTCCCTCAGCTTGAGCTAAACGACACAAGTCAGTGATTGGGATGCCAACCAGACCAAAAATAGTGTTGAGATCATTCGCTTTCAAGGCATCGATGACCAGATGAAAGCCATCAGTTAATTGTGTGTTTTGAGTTTCGGTTGTCATAGAATTTTTTATAAATTACAAAGGCTTTAACAGAGACTAAATCCCTGTAATGTCGCTTTCGCTATTGGTCTCCCATTAAGTTATTTAATGCATGCTGAGTTCAACCCAGCTTAGGCAGAGATGAATATTAGGCTTGAGGAAGAGGATGATCATTGACTTCGGTCAATTTCCCCCAAATCCAGCGCCCCAAAGGGAAATTGTTTAGATAAAAAGCTCTTTATGCTTTGTTTTAAGGCGGCTCAAAGTCTCAGGGGAGAGGTTGAGGTAGGCTGCCAGCTCCTTTTTAGGGAGGAGCTCAAATAAGTTCTCGTATTTTCGCAAGAACCGCTCTACCCGACCTGGGGCGTCCAGCATATGCAAGGTAATGGTGTGGGCCATGATCTCACTCATCAGGCGCATGACCTCAAACTCAAAAGTCTCCTTGAGAAGCTTATGTTCCTCAAGAAATTCAGCCCATTTTTTCATAGGCATGCGAGCCACACGGGTCTTGGTAACGCAAGCAATACTGTAGGGGGCAGCTGTTTTAAGGCGCCAAGCCGCATAGCTCGTTTCGATATCTTTTTCGATAGCAAAACGCAAAATCATCTCTTTAGCGTCTGGACTAGAAACAATACGCTTGAGAATGCCGTCAAGGACAAAGTACTGCTCCATCTGATGATCTCCTTGATGGAGCAAAATTTCGGATTTTTTGAGATCTGATATCTCAAGATGGCGCTCTAAATCAGCCATAACAGCCTGATCCAAGCTTTTCAGCACTGAATTTTGGCTCAGCTGCAAGCGAATCAGGTTTTTTTCTGGGTGCCTATCTAATACGGTCATGAATCCTTCATCCTAGACCCATCATTGTAGGCTTTTCTGGGATTAAAAGTGAGTAATAACCCCCAGCTTAGGATAGAATTGCGGTGTCGTGGTGCCTTATTGCAATGCAATAAAGTTAAACGGGAAACACTAAACGTGTGCTGCCCCCGCAACGGTAAGTAAATGCATCCTCACCTTAGGGTAAGGATGTCAGGAGTCTGAAAAAGCCACTGTGTGCGTCAATTGCATGGGAAGGCCAGATTCTGAGATTTACTAGCCCGGATACCGGCCAAGACAGGTGGAATTTTGCGGACGGGGACCTTCGCGCGCCGATGACAGCGCCCTATCTGATGATTTGTCGCCCAATTGACGCCTGCGCTCCTGCTTGTGAAATTCTGTTCGACCCAGCTAACGGGGAGGTTAGCTAGGCAATCGATAACAGAAGGCAATCGTGAAGCATTCACACATTAACCAACGCAGTACTCTTTTTTTTACTCTCATCACCACAGTAATATTCAGCACTACCTCACAGGCACAAAACAATTCTAGTAGCTCAGTTTCAGTGGCATCTAGCGCAATGAATCCAGTAATTGTGACCGCCAATAGATCCCCAACTGCAGCTAGCAACGTTCTTGCTGACTATGACTACATTGGACCTGAAGAAATTGCGC
>JBILYO010000175.1:0-4451 GCA_044377685.1 Polynucleobacter sp.
GCACTGCCCAAAATCAGCTGATGTGGTTCAGGCTGGAAACTTTGGAGCCATTAGAACCTTTGTTGAATATGCCAACGAGGCACAAAAAGAACAATATCTACCAGATTTATTGGCGGGTAAGAAGATACTGGGTTTGGGTATGAGCGAGCCCGGTGCTGGATCTGCTGTTACGGAGTTAGCGACTTCCGCAAAAAAAGTGGATGGTGGTTATTTAATTAATGGTTCAAAAGTGTTTTCAACTCATAGCCCAGAGGCCGGTGTTTTTTTGGTGTATGTTCGTTTTGGTCCAGGACTAGAAGGTATTGGCTCTGTTTTAGTGGATCGTGATGCGCCTGGCCTAACAGTTGGACAGCCTAATAGTTTTATGAGTGGTGAAGAGTGGTCCCAGTTGTATTTTGAGGATTGCTTTATTTCTGATGGTGGACTGTTACTTGGACCGGGCGGATTTAAAAAGCAAATTAGTGGATTTAATGTAGAGCGAATTGGTAATTCATCACGAGCACTTGCCTTGGGGCGCTATGCATTTAATAAGGCCAAGGAATATGCTTTAGTTCGAGAGCAGTTTGGCAAACAAATATGTGAATTTCAGGGAATTCAATGGAAATTTGCAGATATGGCTGTCAAACTTGATGCAGCCCAGTTGATGTTATATCGCGCTGCAGTGAATGCCGAAGCTGGGTTACCATCTGCTTATGAAACCACTGCTGCCAAGCTCATTTGTAACAATACAGGGTTTGAAGTGGCTAATGAGGCCATGCAAATTATGGGCGCCACTGGGTATAGCCAAGAGACCTTGGTTGAGTACTGTGTGAGGCGGACGCGTGGCTGGATGATCGCTGGGGGCTCGATTGAGATTTTGAAGAATAGAATTGCAGAAGAGGTATTTGACAGACGCTTTAATCAGCGGGCATCGTAAGAAGAAGTGATTGATTCAATATAAAAAATAAAGAGGCAGACACATGAAATATATTAAGCAATTAGCAATACTTTTAGGTTGTACTGTGATTTTCGTTTCCCATGCTTTTGCTCAGGGTGCAGATAATTATCCGGACAAGCCTATCAAAATTATTGTTTCCTTTACAGCTGGGGGAACAACTGATATTTTGGCGCGTGAAGTTGCAAACCAGATGAGCATTCGTTGGAAAGTCCCAGTAGTTGTCGAAAACAAACCTGGTGCAGCTGGTAATTTAGGTACAGAAATTGTTGGTAGAGCTGCGCCAGATGGTTATTTATTGTTAGCTAATTCGATTGGCCCAATCTCCATTAACCCAACACTCTTTGGAAATTTGGCGGTGAACCCACAAAAGGCCTTAGATCCTATCGCCATGTTGGGAGATGTACCTAATATATTAGTGGTGCCTGCTAGTTCAGGGATTAAGACCTGGAAGGAGTTTCAGGCTTTTGCCAAAACGAATTCTGGTAACTTAAATTATGGCTCAACTGGAATTGGTACCACCTCACATTTAATTAGTTTCCTCCTTTCACAAAAGACTGGTATTGAGGCAACTCATATTCCCTACAAAGGAGCCGAGGCAACTCGAGATTTAATCGCGGGACGTTTGCAATTTATGTTTGCCACGGCACCGTCGGTTATTCCGCTCATTAAGGCTGGGCAACTCAATGCAATCGCAGTGTCGTCGAAAAAGCGTATCACTGCGATGCCTGACTTGGCCACATTGAATGAATTGGGTGTTGATATTGCTACTGGTGCATGGTTTGGTTTATTTGCACCAGCAGGCACTAATCCAGCGATTGTCAAAAAGTTAAATGAGACTGTCGTTAGTATTTTGGAAGAGCCTGCTATTCGTGCCAAGTTATTAAGCTTGGGCGCTGACCCAGTTCTGATGAACGTTCAGGAATTTACGAAGTTTGTCCGAGGCGATTTTGCATTATGGGCACCAATTGTCAAAGCATCCGGGGCAAAACCTGAGTAAATCATGACCCTCTTGGAAGAATTTGGGCAGTTTATAGAAGGTAGTTATCAAACTACCTTCTCTCAGGCAACGCTTCACAGTGCTCGCCGTGCTTTATTGGATTGGCATGGTGCATTAATTGCTGGTGCAGATACTGATGCGGCATCACGATTAAGAGATGCTTACAGCGAGGAGTTTGGTGTAGGGCAATGTTCAGTTGCCGGAAGTCAGAAGAAGGTCTTTGCAAGAGCTGCCGCTTTTATGAATGGCACCATCTCGCACATTGCTGAGTTTGATGACATCTTTAGGGATGGCGCTTACCATCCTGCTTGCCCCACCATTTCTGCTGCGTTTGCGCTAGCAGAGTCTCGTAATGATTCTGTAGATAATTTACTGCGTGCCATCATTATTGGCTATGAGGTATCTACTCGTATTAGTAAGGTCATACAGCCAAGCCATTATCGCTACTTTCATACAACGGGAACTGCGGGGGTATTTGGTGCAGCTGCTGCCTGCGCCTATCTTTTGAGACTGAATGCTTCCCAAGCTTGCAATGCATTGGCTACCGCAGGTACTTTTGCTAGCGGACTGCAGCAGGCATTTCGATCTGATTCCATGACTAAGCCGATGCATCCAGGGCATGCCGCAGAGGTTGGTATAAATGCCGCACTGACAGCGCATGCTGGTATGACGGGTACTCCTGATTTATTAGAGGGAGATGCTGGATTTGGTGCGGCCCTTTGTGAAAATCCTCGATGGAATGAGTTGCTCGATGGTTTAGGCACAAGTTGGAATATCGAGCACGTGACATTTAAGAATCATGGTTGCTGTGGACATAACTTCCCTGCAATTGATGCAGTATCTTATTTACTCAATGAGCACTCGATTGATCTAGAACAAATTAAAAAGATTCGTGTCGGTAGCTATAAGGCAACCTCTGAGGTATGCCACTATGTGCACCCTCAGACGCCGTTTGAAGCAAAGTTCAGTTTGACTTATACCGTGTCTGCCAGAATGATCCTGGGGCGGGTAAGAGAACGAGCATTTCTGGAGAAGGCCTTGGCCAATCCTCAGATTTACTCTATGGAAGAAAAGATTGAGTTAGCTGTTGATCCAGAATGTGCCGCTAAATTTCCATTACATAGATCAGCCAAGGTGGAGATAGAGATGAATGACGGCACAATTTATCAGCATCATCAACTAACTCGTCATGGTGATCCAGATGAGCCATTAAGCGATCAAGAATTAGTGGATAAATTTCATGAGTTAGCAGAACCAAGGGTCGGCCTTCAGATCGCTCAGACCCTCTCAGGTGGCGTATTAGGGGGGCAAGGTTTATCGGTTCGAGATTTGGCTAAATTATGGTCAAAAATGAGTTATTGAGCCTTTCAATCATTAAAATATCCTCAGTACATCATTAGGTAGAAATCATGAATTTAGGTCGTTTGCAACTGCCCTCTCTACAGAATCAAGTCACTCCAGAAGAGTGGCGGGCTCGCGTCGATTTAGCTGCATGTTATCGCTTGATAGCCCATTATGGAATGTCTGACATGATGGCAAATCACATTACGATTCGTGTCCCAGGTGAAGAGGACGCATTTCTAACGAATCCCTACGGAATGATGTATGAAGAAATGACGGCTTCTTGCTTTCTGAAGATTAGTCATGATGGTGAAGTATTGTTTAAGCCAGATTTTGGAGACTTAAATTATGGCTTCAATAAGCCGGGATACATACTGCATAGCGCTGTTCATAAGGCACGTCCTGAAGTAGATTGTGTTATTCATACTCACACACCTGCTGGCATGGCTATTTCATCCCTAAAGTGTGGTTTGCTACCGATTAATCAAACATCCATGCGCTTTTTAAAGATTAGCTATCACGACTATATGGGAGTAGTGCTAGATATGACAGAGCCAGAAGTGTTATTGCGTGATTTAGGAAATGCTGAAGCAATGATTTTACGAAATCACGGTTTACTAACTGTTGGTAGGACGGTCGGTGAAGCATTTAATTGGATGCATCGTCTTGAAATGTCTTGCCGAGCTCAGTTAGCAGCGATGGCTTGTAATACACCCCTACAAGAAGTCCCAGCCGCGGTATTGGAAGAGACCTATATGAACTATCAACCTCAAACTCGTCGTCCATATGGTTTGATGGAGTGGCCAGGCTTATTAAGGTTTGTAGAGCGTATGGATCCGAGTTTTAAAGACTAAGTTGAGAATTGTGAATTTTAAGTAGCATGGTTTGCTGGGGGTTAAGTATGTGGCCCTTAGAAGATAGCAGTCAGTAAGTAAAAAATAAAAATACAAAAGCGTTATCGCTAAACATTGGAGACATCAATGCGGAATATTTTTTCAGAGATGAGTCTTTGTGCTTCTCTTACTCAGCATGGGTAAGAGCACAAACTTATCCAAGCAAGTCTATTTTCTTGGTTGCTAATCCTGCACGACTGTATGACTTCCCAAATATCTAAAAAATCCCTTCGTATTCTGGTTAGCCCAAAATCATTCATTGATTTGCAAAATCTCATCAATA
>JBILYO010000177.1:0-4408 GCA_044377685.1 Polynucleobacter sp.
GAGATCATGCAGGGTTAGAAATCCATGCTGCTGGAGGAGCGACGATTTATCCTTCCTTAAATAACTCACCTACGATTGCAAAGTGCTTAAGTGAGCGCGTGGATAGCGGAAAATTTGGCATGAAAACTGGGGAAGGATTTTTCTCTTGGACTGCAGAAACAATTCAAGCAGAGCGTAAGCGTTATCAAAAAGCGTTGCGTGAGGGCTTAAAAATTATTCAGAAAGACCTGCCGGAAATTAAGTAATGATGAGGGCCGGCTAGGCAATATCTTTGATATTGAGTTTGCGCAAGTTGGGCGCGAGTCGATAAGTCAGTAAAACAACCAAGATCGTCGCGGCTCCACCAAATATGATCGAGGGCACTAAGCCCATGAGACTTGCCGCAATACCTGACTCGAGGGCGCCTAGTTCATTTGATGAGCCGATGAAGATGCCATTAATGGCACTAATCCTACCGCGCATGTGATCTGGTGTTGTGAGTTGCATAATGCTGCCACGAATCACTACTGAAACAGAATCACAACATCCGGAGATGAATAAGAAAAATGCGCAGAGCCAGAGATTGCTTGAGATGGCAAAAGCAATAATGGCAATACCAAATCCTGCTACTGAGAGCAGAAGATATTTTCCTGACTCAGTGAGTATGGGGCGCCTTGCGAGGTAAATTCCTGTAATGACAGCGCCAGCTGCCGGTGCTGCTCGTAATATGCCAAGAGTCTCAGGCCCCGCATTGAGAACTTCTTTTACAAAAGCCGGCAGAATCGAGACTGCACCTCCAAAAAGTACAGCAAACATATCGAGTGCCATCACACTCAATATCAGTTCATGTTTTCTGACGTAATGAAATCCTTGTAAAAAGCTTTTCAAAAAATGATTAGAGAGTTCACCCCTCTTTTCTTGAATGACTTTAATGAAGGTGATGCCATATAAACCAAAGACAGCACAAAAGGCTGCTAATAAATAGGTCCACTCTAAGCCAGCGAAACCAATCATCAGGCCACCAAGCCCTGGACCCGCTACTACACAAATTTGAAATGCAGAAGAAGCATAGGCGGTATAGCGGGTAAGTTGGTCTCTTGGAATGATTTGTCCAAAGAGGGCTTGGTAGGATGGGCGCAATAGGGCACGCCCAACACCAATAAAGGCGACTGCGCAATAAATCAGAGGAACAGGTGGCGTTAACCACCCAAGGGCAATCGCCGTCAGAAATAAAGCTACTGCCATATGTATTACACAGGCTAATGCTGCAATCAGTTTTCTGGAGTAGTGATCTACCGCATGACCTGAATACAAGGCGAGGGCAAAATAAGGAATTAACTCAGCTAGGCCGATCAGTCCTAGTGAAACCACGCTGTTCGTAATTTCGTAAATATGCCAACCTACCGCCACCATCGTGATCTGATAACTTAAGGTCGCGCCAATGCGGTAGATCAGTAGGGTTCTAAAGGCTTTGCTAGGGTTCATGAATTTTGCTTAGTTTAAGTCAAATCCTGCTTTATTCTTTAGGAATGAAGAAAATCATTCGTGTTTGGGACTTACCAATTCGGCTATTTCATTGGCTATTGGTCTTGTGCATTGTCGGTAGCGTAGTCAGCGTCAATATAGGTGGTAATGCTATGGAGTGGCATGCTTATTTTGGCTACAGCATTTTGGTCTTATTACTCTTTAGGATTGTCTGGGGTTTCATTGGCTCAACCCATGCTCGATTTGCTTCCTTCTTTCCGTCGAAGGAAAACCTATTGAACTATCTCAGTGGTAAGTCACCCCGTGTTTTAGGTCACAACCCTCTAGGAGCTATTTCTGTTTTTGCGCTGCTCTTTGTATTGAGTGTGCAAGTATTTACGGGCTTATTTGTAGATGATGAAATTGCTTTCCAGGGCCCCTTGTCTAAATATGTTTCCAACTCAATGGTCTCTATTTTCTCGCAGATTCACGAAGGCAATCAGTTTCTGATCTACACCTTCATTGCCATTCATATTGCAGCTATTGTTTACTATCGCAAAATTAAGGGTGAAGATTTGATTGGGCCAATGTTCAGCGGCGATAAAGAAATTGACCCAAGCGAGGAGGCAAATTATTTGCCAGCTGACTTGGGTCGACCATCCAAAGATGGTTTTATACAGCGGACGCTCGCCTTGATTCTATTGAGCGTGATCGCTGTAGCGGTGGGTTATTTGATTACTTCTTCCTAAAATCGTCGTGACAACCTTTGCAGGTTTGTCCTGTGGCGCCAAACGCTTTCTTAATATTTTCTAAATCACCAGACTGAGCAGCTTTATTCAGATCAACTACTGCTAACTGCATTTTTTCAGAAGCTGCTTTGAATTTAGCGTTATCAGACCAAATGGCGGGTTGTGCTTTACCACCCTCCGTGCCTGGGCCAAATGCCTGCCATGGCAAAGTAGACATCATCGCAATAATGGCCGCGTTCTTGGCAACATCATCTTTGTTGTATGGGACTTCACCTTTAACAACAGCACTAATTTTTCCAAAAGAATTTCCCAAGACGGTATAGACGCTTTGACGATATTTAATCGCATCTTCAGGCTTCTGGAATTGAGCAAAAGCAAAGCCTGAACTCATTGTGAGGATAGTAGCGCTAGCAGCAAGAATAATTTTTTGTAGTTTCATAAGAGGCCTCTATTGATTAGGGGTTGAAAGGGGATGAATCTGGCTGTGAAATGAGCATACCCCAGAATGGCGGTTTTTGCCGCATCAGCGGTCTACAGAATCATTTGCAGGGGTAGCGTAATGAGATAAAGAAGCCACTTAAAAAATGCAATGAGTGGCTCCATCCATAAACTGCCGATAATCCCGGTAAATACCAGGGCAAGAACGATAAAAAAGCCCCAAGGCTCTAGTTTTCCTAGGGCGATAGACTGTCGGGCTGGCAGCAGGCTAGATAGTATTCGACCGCCATCTAGCGGCGGTAAAGGAAATAAGTTAAATACGAGCAAAACCAGATTCCATCTCATACCAGCTTGTGCCATCTCCATAAAGAACTTTTCATTGATCCCAAATCCTAGAAGAAAGATCAGCAATATTGCCCAAATAATGGCCTGGAAGAAATTGGAGCCTGGGCCCGCTAATGCAACCCAGATTGAATCAATTCTGGGGTTTCTGAGGCGCCCAAAGTTGACTGGTACTGGTTTGGCATACCCCACCAAGAATGGTGATCCGGTCAGTATGAGCCCTAAAGGGATCAGAATGGTGCCTACGAGATCAATATGCTTGACAGGGTTTAAGGTCACTCGACCAAGCAGATAGGCGGTATTGTCGCCAAATCTTCGTGCCGCATAGCCATGGGCTGCCTCATGGATAGTAATGGCGAAAATTAAGGGAATCGCATTAATTGCAATGGCTTGGATAGAATAGTCAGTAATCATGGCAATATGATATCTATAGGAGTTAAAAGTGACTGACGATAAAAAACCCGATCCCAAGAACCCGGTTAAGCCTGTAATCGCTAAGCCAGCGCCACGTCCACCCGCCCCCAAGGGACCATCAGGCCCAGCAGGAAGGCCTCAGGCAGGTTTTGGTGGTGGAAAAGGCATGATGCGTAAAGCTGGGCGAGGTCGATAGTGGATAATCGCGCTATTGATTAATGTGTATACAGAGGATTTAGCATGAACGAATGGCACAACGAGCCTAAAGAAGAAGTTAACAAAAAGATCATTACTTTGATCGTCATGTTAGCCGTAGCGACAAGCTTGGCAATTTTGTTCGCATTGGTTGCAGCTCATACTGGTTACGTATTCGGCTAATTCTTTTGAATGACTAGCCATCGCCAACCTGCTGTATTTGCTGGCCATGGTAGCCCAATGTTTGCTCTAAAGCCGAATCGATATACACAGGCTTGGGCTTCACTAGGCAAATCACTAAAACGCCCAGATGCTGTTTTAGTGATTTCGGCGCATTGGGTAACCCGAGGAGTTTGGGTTACCGCGATGCCAAAGCCTAAAACAATTCATGATTTTGGTGGGTTTCCACAAGCGCTATTTGATATTGAGTATCCAGCCCCTGGATCTCCTGCACTCGCTGACCGAGTAAAAGAATTGTTAAATGTTCCAGTAGTGCTTGAGGAAAATGAGTGGGGTATTGATCATGGGGCTTGGTCTGTTCTGAAGTATATGTATCCCAATGCTGATGTGCCGATAGTTCAACTCAGCCTAGATGGCTCGATGTCGGCGCGCGGGCATTATGAATTAGCCAAGAAACTTCGCCCCTTACGGGATGAAAATATTTTAATACTATCGAGTGGCAATGTCGTGCATAACTTGCGGACCATTGACTGGCATGATAATGCGGAGCCATTTTTTTGGGCAAAAGATTTCAATCAATTTTTTATCTCTGAAATGCACGCAGATCATCATGAATTATTAATTGACTGGGAGCATTATGGCGATGC
>JBILYO010000045.1:0-12887 GCA_044377685.1 Polynucleobacter sp.
CGATAAGGAACTTGTCGGTAAATTATTAAAAGAGCACCAGCCACGCGCCATTGTGAATTTTGCAGCAGAGAGCCATGTGGATCGCTCCATTCATGGGCCTGCGGAATTTGTACAAACCAATATTGTTGGAACATTTAACTTACTGGAGTGCGCGCGCGAGCATTGGAATAAGCTTGAAGGCGCCGCAAAAGAACACTTTCGTTTTCATCATGTTTCTACTGATGAAGTGTATGGTTCTTTATCTTTGACGGATCCGGCATTTACTGAAACTAATTCTTATGAACCAAACAGTCCCTACTCAGCATCGAAGGCTGCATCAGATCATTTAGTAAGGGCCTGGTTTCATACTTACGGGTTCCCAGTAGTGACTACGAATTGCTCTAATAACTATGGACCGTATCACTTCCCAGAGAAGCTCATTCCCTTGGTGATACTCAATGCACTCAATAGTAAGCCGCTACCAATTTATGGTGATGGTCAGCAAATTCGTGATTGGCTCTATGTAGGCGATCATTGCTCAGCGATTCGAGAAGTTTTGGCTAAAGGAAAATTAGGTGAAACCTATAACATCGGCGGTTGGAATGAAAAAGCTAATCTCGATGTGGTCAAAACCATCTGCCAAATTTTGGATGAACTCAAGCCAAGAGCAGATGGCAAGTCTTATGCAGAGCAAATTACATTCGTTAAAGATCGCCCAGGACATGATCGACGCTATGCCATTGATGCGAGTAAGGTAGAGCGAGATTTGGGGTGGAGGCCTGCTGAAACCTTTGATACCGGGATTCGCAAGACGATTCAGTGGTACTTACAAAATCCAGTCTGGATTGAGGGCGTTGTCAGTGGCTCTTATCGCGATTGGTTGCAAAAGCAGTACAACTGAAATCTTTAGACCGTAAATCCCTCGCATGAATATCCTCATCTTTGGTAAAGACGGTCAATTAGGTAAAGCGTTTCGATCTCTTTTCGAAAGCTCAACCCAAGCTAGTGATGTGCATATCCAGTATGTGGGTCGAAGTGATTGCGATTTGTCTCAGGTAGATGCGGTAAAGCAATGCTTGATCCATTCAAAACCAGATCTCATCATCAATGCGGCAGCCTATACCGCAGTCGATCAGGCCCAAACAGAAGTTGAATTAGCCAATACGATTAATGCCAGAGCTCCTGAGGTAATGGCGCAATATGCCGCTGCTCATGGAGCTACTGTATTGCACTACTCCACTGATTATGTTTTTGATGGCAGTAAGGCGGGGTTTTATATTGAGAATGATGTACGCAATCCATTAGGGGAATATGGCAAGAGTAAGGCTGCTGGAGAAGTTGCTATTGAAAAAGCCTTTTTAAATTCGACTCAAGGGCAGTACGCTATTTTCCGCACAAGCTGGGTGTATGGAGCAGGTGGTAACTTTATTAGAACCATTTTGCGTTTAGCTAAAGAGCGTGAAGAGCTCAAGGTGATTGAAGATCAACTAGGTGTTCCCACTTCAGCTGACTGGTTGGCAAGTTTGAGCGTAGATTTAGCGCTTGATTCCAAGGGTCAGCTTAGAAAATTTGACTCAGGGACATACCATGCAGTGCCCCCTGGTGAGAGCAATTGGCATGGCTTAGCGTGTTTAGTTGTGGAGTCGGCAATTGAGGCAGGCGTTTCTTTAAAGTCTTCACCAGGCTCCATCAAGCCCATTAAGGCTGTGGAATACCCATTACCAGCTCCTAGGCCCATGAATTCTCGTATGGCCACTGATAAGCTCAGGCAAGCTATTGCGGCAACTGGGGATGTGTCAAAATTGCAGCGATGGAATAAACCTTGGTCTGATGATGTGCGGGCCTATGTGCAGCAATTGGCTAAAGATGGCCTGATATAAAAAGTAGATAAAAAATGGCAATGAATCGTAAAGGCATTATTTTGGCTGGCGGGTCTGGAACACGTTTGTATCCGGTGACTCAAGCCGTCTCAAAACAATTGATGCCGGTCTATGACAAGCCGATGGTGTATTACCCCCTGACTACTCTCATGTTAGCTGGCATACGAGATATTTTGTTAATTTCCACCCCGCATGACACCCCGAGATTTTCTGAGCTTCTAGGGGATGGTGCGCAGTGGGGCCTCAATATTCAATACTGTGTACAGCCTTCACCCGATGGTTTGGCACAGGCTTTTACCTTGGGTAAGCATTTTCTTGGTAATGATCCAAGCGCTTTAGTGCTTGGGGATAATATTTTTTATGGGCATGAGCTCGTAGCTCAGCTCGATAGTGCGAACCATAGAACGAGTGGCGCTACCGTTTTTGCTTATCACGTCACTGATCCAGAGCGTTATGGTGTAGTGGAGTTTGATCAGAACTACAAAGCGCTGTCGATCGAAGAGAAGCCTGCTAAACCAAGAAGTAACTACGCTGTTACAGGTCTGTACTTCTATGACAATCAAGTGTGCGATGTAGCCGCTTCAATTCAGCCGAGTGCCCGCGGTGAATATGAAATCACCGACGTGAATCGTTTTTATTTAGACAAAAATGAGCTTAATGTCGAAATCATGGGGCGTGGTTTTGCGTGGCTAGATACAGGTACCCATGATTCTTTATTAGATGCTGCAGGTTTTATTGCAACCCTGCAGAAGCGCCAAGGCTTAATGGTTGCTTGTCCTGAAGAGATCGCCTATCGCCAAGGATGGATTAGTGCTGAGGCGGTTCAAAAGGTTGCCAGTCTGCTGAGTAAAAATACTTACGGCCAATACCTCAATAAGATATTGCACGAGATGAATACTTCAGCTCAACCCATCTCTTTGTCTTCTAAGAAATAAAGGAAACATAGTGGTGTCTGCTCCTCATCCCAAGCTTCAAGTTACTCCCACAGCAATACATGATGTCTTGATTATTGAGCCTAAGGTATTTGGTGATGAGCGTGGCTGGTTTACTGAGTCTTTTAATGCGCAGGATTTTGCGCTGGCTACAGGACTAACAGTGAACTTTGTGCAAGATAACCATTCCTTTTCTAAGCAATGGACTTTGCGTGGTTTGCACTATCAATTAGAACAAGCTCAAGGTAAATTGGTGCGTGTTGTGGCGGGCAGTGTCTTTGATGTCGCGGTAGATATTCGTAAGTCATCACCCACTTATGGCAAATGGGTTGGCGTTGAACTTAGTGTTCAGAATCATAAACAGATGTGGATTCCGGCGGGCTTAGCCCATGGCTTTTTGGTGCTATCTGAGGCTGCGGAGTTCTTGTATAAAACGACCGATTACTATCACCCTCAAAGCGAAGCCTGCTTAGCTTGGAATGATCCTACCGTAGGAGTGCAATGGCCCTTCCCAGAAGGCGTGACTCCTAATATGAATGCCAAAGATCAAAATGGCTTAGCTTGGGATACTGCTCCGAAGTTTTAAATCGCCTTGCTAGCAAAAGATAAGATAATGCTCACATGAGCACTTCATCGCCCAAAATTTTATTAGTAAAGCTCTCCTCTTTAGGTGACGTACTTCACAATGTACCGCTGGTTTGGGATTTACGAGCTCGCTTACCCAATGCGCAAATTGATTGGGTAGTTGAGGAGGCTTATGTTCACCTACTTGAACCTTTGCGGACAAGAGAGGGCTTTAAGGGAATTGACCGAATTATTCCTTTTGGCTTACGTCGTTGGAAAAAACATCTTTTTGAGCTTTCTACTTGGAAGCAATTTTTTTCCTTTAGAAGGCATTTGCAAGAAATCTCTTATGACGTCGTGATTGAAACCCAGGGCTTACTCAAATCAGCTTTGGTCTGCGCATTGGCTAAAAAATCACCTAATACAGTAGTTGCTGGCTTGGCCAATGCTACTCAATTCTCAGGATATGAGCCGATTGCTAGATGGTTCTACAACCATCCAGTGCAAGTTCCTGTGCAGACCCATGCAGTTGATCGTTCACGCTTAGTGATGTGCTCAGCATTTGATTGGCCGGCAATCAAGCGTTCGGATACCCCCCAGTTCTATGTATCACGAATTAAAGTGGATTTACTTAAACCTTCCATCTCTCAATTAAAGACACCATACGTATTATTTTTTCATTCCACGGCAAGAGAGGCGAAGCGTTGGCCTAATGAAGCCTGGATTGCTTTAGGTATTGATCTTAGCAATCGTGGGTATCAAGTGGTTTTACCTTGGGGTAATGCCGCTGAGAAGTTGATTAGTGCTGAGCTGGCAAAGCAGATTCCGAATGCCTTAGTGCCCCCAGCATTTTCGATTGAAGATGCCTTTGCCGTGATTGCAGGCGCTGCGCTGACCGTTGGAGTTGATACCGGTCTTACACATTTAGCGGCTGTCTTGGGCTTACCTACAGTAGAAATCTATTGTGATTCTCCGCGATGGAAGACTGAGGGTTATTGGGCTGATCACATTCGTAATGTGGGAGACATTGGACTACCTCCAGATCCCGCTGAGCTGATCAAGGCATCTGTAGAGCTCCTAACGCAATCTACCTAGGAATTAACGCAGCAAAGTATTGATCGCGATGAGATCTTGATCGGTAAGGGCAGCAGCATGCGCCTTTAATTTAATCGCATTGAGAATAGTGTTATAGCGTGCCTGTTGCAACTGTGATCGAGTGTTGATGACAGTATCTAAAGCAATCAACACATCAATATTAATTAAGGTGCCTACTTGGAATCCAAGTTTGCTGGACTCAAAGGCTGAGCTCGTTGAGCGCTCAGCAGCTTCAAACGCTTTTACAGTCGCCAGCCCACCATAAAATCCAGTAAACGCAGCGCGTGTATTTTGCGCTGCTGTTCTCCGTGCATTATCAAAGTTGGCCTTAGCGGTATCGACTAAGGCTGCATTTTGACGAATGAGAGAGCTGGCATAGCCACCAGATACCAAAGGAATGTTCATCTGTAACGCAATCGTGTTGTTATAGACGTTTGTATTATTAGGTTGATAACTATTTGGAGTGCCATTAGAAGTGTTATAGCCACTAGTCCCTATAAAGTTAATTGAGGGGTAGTTCAAGGCTTGTGAGCCACGATAAGTGCTCTCGGCAAGATTGACTGTTAGCTGGCTAGCCAAGACATTAAAGTTTGCTGCCTCTGCTTGTTTAATCCAATCATCCAAGGTTTGGCCCGGAGGTAGTTGTGGATTGACGCTATCAGTAATGGGAATATCTTTAGCATCTTTATTCTTCGAGCGAGGATCCTTAAGGACGCCATCGATCTTCACCTCTTTACTGAGGGGTCTCAAAGCACCAACTGGGTGGCCAACCAATTGCTCCAAAACACCCCGCGTCACTACTAAACTCGCTTGGGCTGTAATTAATTGAGAATTGGATAAATCCAAGGCAGCCTGGGCCGTATTGACATCCACTATCGTTGCAAGACCAGCATCAAATTTAGCTTGTGCAATTTCAAGTTGTTGTTTGACACCCCAATTTTTATGGCGATAGAGTTCAACATTATCTTGACTTGTTAGAGCATCAAAATAAGCTTGTGATACCCGAATAATTAAATCTTGCTGAGCCGAATAAAAGCGCATGTCGGCAAGCTTAGTATTTAAATCACCTTGTTTAAATGCTTCAAGGGCTGTGAGATTGAATACGGGCTGTGTCAGTGTGACAGTGTAGTTCTTTTGATCAAACACACGAGAGTTTCCAATGCCTGGTGAAACGACGGTATTTCCTTGACCATGTTGGAAGTAGCGTGTGCCGCCTGGTGTTGCACTAGCTTGTGGAAGCAAGAGCGACAGGCCTTGCCAATACAGCTCTTTACTCGCCTGGTAATTAGAACGAGCGGCATTTAAAACGGGATCGCTAAAGGCAGCCTCTTGGTAAAGAGTGATCAAATCAGTTAATCGATTTTTGTCTATAGATCCTGAGCTATTCGCATTGACATAAGATGGGGTAGCTTGGTCTGGTAAAGCAGTCTTAGGTTTTGCAATGAACTGTGGCGGTTGATCGATACCAGTCAGTGACTGAACACTTACTCTGGAGGGTAAGGAGGGCGGTGCTCCATTGGCAGTTTGTGCCCAAGCATTGCTAGAAACCCATCCAAAGCACAGCGCTTGACCCAGGATTAAGCTGATTACTGTTATCTGAGAGGGTAGAGGGCGGCTTCTGTTCATGTAATTCAAATGCTTTTTATGTGCCATGCAGTTTAAGGCTAATTTATCCAAATTGCTCATTTATGAGCTATTTTGCCAAATACTCTAAATCTTGCCTGGATACCTATAAAATTTAGCCCATGGATCTAATTTTGTTAGCTAAAGCGTTAATTCTGGGGATAGTAGAGGGCTTAACAGAGTTTTTGCCCATCTCTAGTACAGGGCACTTGATTTTGGTCGGGGATTTATTGGACTTTAATGACGATCAAGGCAAGGCGTTTGAAGTCATTATTCAGTTCGGTGCGATCTTGGCAGTGTGTTGGGAATTTCGACACAAACTCATCAGTGTTATTTCTTCACTAAAGACTAGCCCACTAGCTAGGCGATTTGTTTTGAATCTAGTGATTGCCTCTGTTCCGGCCATGGGTTTAGCTTTCTTATTTGGCAAATATATTAAAGAAGTTTTATTTGCCCCTATTCCAGTAGCGACGGCTTTTATTGTGGGGGCTCTTGTGATTTTCTGGGCAGAACGTCGTCAGCTTCATCTAAGCCCTTCAGAAAGAGCCATTCATACGGTTGATGACCTCACTCCATTAGATGCGCTAAAGGTAGGCTTAGCTCAATGTGCTGCCTTGATTCCGGGTACCTCTCGGTCTGGCGCTACGATTATTGGTGGCATGCTGTTTGGTATTCCCAGAGTAGTTGCTACGGAATTCTCTTTTTTCTTAGCTATCCCAGTAATTGGTGGTGCAACGGCTTATGAGTTACTAAAGCTTTGGAACTCACCGGTCACTTTTACTGGCGCTTATAGCTTGGCGATCGCAGTAGGCTTTGTTTCGGCCTTCATCTCTGCGTTTATTTGTGTGCGCTGGTTAATACGCTATGTTGGACACCATAACTTTGTGCCATTTGCTTGGTACCGAATTGTATTTGGCTTGTTGGTACTCATTACAGCATATACAGGCTTAATAGCTTGGTCTCATTAATCAACTGCTAGCCTCTTAGGAAATTAATATGGATGTCTCGATTGACGCGATTACCAATAATATTCAGCTGGCATTAGCACCCGTTTTTTTGTTAACTGCTGTCGTCACTTTGATTAATGCGATTTCAGCGCGCTTGGCAAGATCAGTTGATCGCATGCGCGCGATTAATAAATTAATGCATAGCGATCACCATTTTTCAGATTCTGCCCGTCAACAAATGCTACTGGAGGCGAGTGAAGCAAAGATGCGAGGTCGTTTATGCACCGTAGCAATTTTTTTTGATGTTTTAAGCGGCCTATTTATCTCGCTGACAGTTTTAGAGCTCTTTTTCTTCCAAGCGGGGGCGGTGCGTTCTTTGCATGCACCTTATGTCATTTGGACATTTGTTCTGGGATTAGTCGCTTTTATGACCTCTTTAGGCCTTGTTTTGGCTGAAATCATTTATGCCTATCGGTCAGCTAGTTGGGACTCCCCTCACAGCTAACCCCCTCAAACCGTTAAAATTAGTAGAACTTTAATTAAAGACAAGCAAAATGAAGAAAATTCTCATTACTGGTGGCGCAGGTTTTTTAGGCTCACATCTCACTGAAAGACTCCTCAAGGATGGGAACGAGGTTTTAGTAGTCGACAATTTCTTTACTGGCACTAAGCAAAATTTAACGCACTTACTGTCAAATACCAATTTAGAAGTGATGCGCCACGATGTTACCTTTCCTCTGTATGTAGAAACTGATCAGATTTATAACTTAGCGTGTCCAGCATCCCCAGTGCATTATCAATACGATCCAGTACAAACTACCAAGACGAGTGTGCATGGTGCGATCAATATGCTGGGTTTAGCCAAGCGGACTCGCGCGCGTATTTTGCAAGCCTCGACGAGTGAGGTGTATGGCGATCCAGAGGTGCATCCTCAGCCAGAAGAATATTGGGGTAGAGTCAATCCCATTGGTATTCGCTCTTGCTATGACGAAGGCAAGCGCTGCGCAGAAACACTATTCTTTGACTATTACCGCCAACATAGTCTTGATATCAAAGTAATGCGTATCTTTAATACTTATGGTCCACGCATGAATCCCCAAGACGGTAGAGTAGTCAGTAATTTTATTGTTCAGGCACTTCAAGGTAAAGACATCACTATTTATGGCGATGGTCAACAAACGCGTAGCTTTTGTTACGTGGATGATTTAATTGAAGCCTTTGTTCGCATGATGAATTCTGAAAAGGGCTTCACAGGTCCAGTCAACACTGGTAACCCAGGTGAATTTACGATGTTGCAGTTAGCGGAAACCATTTTGAAGATCTCTGGCAGTAAATCAAAATTGGTTTTTGAGCCACTACCTGCAGATGATCCTAAGCAGCGTCAACCTAATATTGAATTAGCGAAAGCCAAGCTGGGTTGGGAGCCAAAAGTGAATCTTGAAGACGGCCTCAAAGAAACTATTGCCTACTTTAGGAAGGTATTAGCTTAGCTTGTCGCATCCAGTTGAGCGTATTCGCTCATTTGTCTTAAGGGCGGGCAGAACTACTGCAGGTCAACAACGCGCACTAGATCAACTTGGTCCGCAATTTTTAATTCCTTTTCAAGAAGAGCCAATTGATCTTCCAGCGATTTTTGCAGGATCAATAAAACCGAAGATTCTAGAAATTGGTTTTGGCATGGGCGAGACTACTGCCAAAATAGCTGCACTTCGAACCGCTGATGATTTTTTAGCGATTGAAGTACATACGCCTGGGGTAGGCGCTCTTCTAAAACTCATCGGTGAAGGCCAACATAGCAATCTCAGATTAATTCAACATGATGCAGTCGAAGTGCTCGAGAAAATGCTTTTAGAAAACGCTTTGGATGGTATCCATATTTACTTTGCAGATCCTTGGCATAAAAGGCGTCATCACAAGCGCCGGCTGATACAAGCCGGCTTTGTAAAGCTGTTGGTTTCTCGCTTAAAGCCAGGGGGCTACATCCATTTAGCAACCGACTGGCATAACTATGCAGAGCAAATGCTACTCGTTCTCAATGCAGAAGCCAGTTTGCAAAATACCTCTAGTCAGCAGATCAAGATTGAGACATTCATTGAGACGGATATCGCCCAATTTGATCAGTCTGCAAATGAATTTAAGCCTACGCTTGAGCAACTCAAGGTAATGCATGCAGGGTATGTTGAAAGACCAGCCTATAGACCTACTACTAAGTTTGAGAACCGTGGCATCAAGCTAGGCCACGGTGTTTGGGATTTAGTCTATAGAAAAAAATGAAGGAAAAATCTTTAGAGCGTAATACAAACGTATTTCAACTCTAAGTACTCATCCATACCAAAGACGCTACCTTCTCTGCCTAAGCCGGATTGCTTGACTCCGCCAAAAGGTACGACTTCATTCGCGAGGATGCCGCTATTCACGCCGACCATACCGTATTCCAAGGCCTCAGCTACCTTCCAGATGCGACCGATATCGCGGCTATAGAAGTAAGAGGCTAGACCATATTGGCTGTTATTCGCTAGCTCTACAACTTCATCATCACTTTCAAAAGGAATAATCGGCGCAACTGGACCGAAAGTTTCCTCATAAGTGATGAGCATATTGCTAGAGACGTTTGACAAAATCGTAGGTTCATAAAAAGTGCCACCCAAAGGGGAAGGCTTGCCACCAGTAATCAGCTTGGCTCCCTTGCTAAGGGCATCGGCAATATGGCGTTCCACTTTTTCAAGAGCAGATTGATCAATCAAAGGACCTTGGGAAACACCAGCATCCATGCCATTACCCACTTTGATGGTTTGAACTGCTTTGGCAAATTTCTCAACGAAGACATCATGGACTTTTTTGTGAACGTAAATGCGATTGGCGCAAACACAGGTTTGACCTGAGTTACGGTATTTAGAGGCGATTGCCCCTGTAACAGCCGCATCAATATCAGCATCTTCAAAGACGATGAAAGGAGCATGACCACCGAGCTCAAGGCCAAGCTTCTTCACGGTAGGCGCACATTGAGCCATCAAAATGCGACCAACTTCTGTGGATCCTGTAAAGGAGAGGTGTCGCACAATCGGAGAGGCGCACAGCGTCTTACCAATGGCTACAGAACGATCAGCATCGGCAGTGATGATATTCACAACACCCTCTGGAATACCAGCACGAATGGCAAGTTCTGCAAGAGCTAAAGCAGATAATGGTGTTTGCTCTGCAGGCTTGATCACAATCGTACAACCAGCTGCCATTGCTGGAGCAATTTTGCGGGTGATCATGGCATTGGGGAAATTCCAGGGTGTAATGGCTACACAAACACCAACCGGTTGCTTGAGAACCATAAAGCGTTTATCGCCCCAGATAGTGGTGGGGATGGTTCCTGAGACTCGTTTCGCTTCTTCTGCGTACCATTCAATAAACGAGGCACCATAAACCACTTCACCAGAAGATTCAGCAAGGGGTTTACCTTGCTCTAATGTCATCAAAATAGCGAGGTCGTCTTTATTTTGCAAAATGAGATCAAACCATTTGCGCATAAAACCAGCACGTTCTTTACCAGTAATTCCTTTCCATTTAGGAAAGGCTGCATTTGCAGCAGCAATTGCTTTTTCTGCATCAGCTGCATCAAGATTGGCAACCTGCGCAATGATGTCGTTATTAGCGGGGTTGTTAATTGGGAAAGTCGCACCAGACCCAGACTTAACCCATTGACCGTTAATGAAAGATTCTTCTTTAAATAGACTAGGATCTTTGAGGAGCTTGCGAATATCAATTGTTTGCATAGTGAACTTTAAATAAGTACAAATTAGAAGGAACAAAAGATCATTTTATATCTCAGCAGTCTTCTTTGCAGGATTTAATGAATCTCTGGTTCTCCAGTTTTACCACTTCCTTTTGAGCTTCCTGAAGGGGTAGAACTCACTTGGGTTTCCAAAAAGTCAAAGTCACAGCCTTTATCAGCTTGTTGTATGTGCTGTAGATAGAGTTTGCCGAAGCCACGCTCAAATTTTGGTGGCGGGGCTACCCATGCCGCCTTACGTTTAGACATTTCTGCATCAGAAATTAAGACATTTAATTTACGAGCAGGTACGTCTAACTCGATCAGGTCGCCATCTTGAACAAAAGCTAATGGGCCACCAATATACGATTCAGGGGTGACATGTAATACACATGCACCGTAACTCGTGCCGCTCATGCGGGCATCAGAAATCCGGACCATGTCTCGCACGCCTTGCTCTAACAGCTTTTTAGGAATTGGTAATTGTCCCCACTCGGGCATCCCAGGGGCGCCCTGGGGGCCTGCATTTTGAAGCACGATCACTGAGTTGGCATCAATTTCTAAATCAGGCAAATCGATCCGAGCTGATAAGTCTTCATAATTCTTAAAGACCACGGCTTTACCGGTGTGCTTTAGGAGATGACTTTCAGCAGCAGGCGGCTTAATGACTGCGCCATCTGGGGCAAGATTACCTTTAAGAATCGCTAAGCCATCACTTTTAACCATGGCATTCTCTACAGAGCGAATCACATCAGCATTAAATACTTCTGCATTAGCGATGAGTTCTCCGATGGTTTTTCCATCAACCGTTTTTTCCTCGAGATTCAGAAAACTACTGAGTTGCTTTAATAGGGCGCGAAGACCGCCTGCATAGAAAAAATCTTCCATGAGATATTTACCAGATGGTCGTATATTGGCAAGAACGGGTATCTTACGAGCCAATTCATCAAAGCGCTCTAAGGTGAGGTTAAAGCCAGCGCGTTTTGATAAAGCAATCAAATGAACGGCAGCATTAGTAGATCCTGATAAAGCTAAGGTAGTCATCACAGCATTATCAAAAGAGGCGGCAGTCAAAATATCAGAAGGTTTGAGATCTTCCCATGCCATTTCAACGATGCGACGGCCAGTTTGAGTGGCCATCTGCGCATGCCTAGAGTCTGGTGCTGGTATGGAGGCATATCCAGATAAAGATAAGCCCAGCGCTTCTACTGTGCTTGTCATTGTTGAGGCTGTGCCCATCGTCATGCAGTGACCTGGCGAGCGTGCAATACCATTCTCAATTTCAGCCCAATCGTCCTCAGTGATATTTCCAGCGCGGAGCTCAGCCCAATATTTCCAGACATCACTACCGCTGCCTAAAAACTGACCACGATAGTCGCCGCGCAACATTGGACCTGCAGGCATAAATATGGTGGGTAGGTTCATGCTGATGGCACCCATCAACAGCGCGGGTGTAGTCTTATCACAGCCACCCATTAAAACGCACGCATCAGCAGGGTAGGAGCGCAATAATTCTTCTGTCTCCATTGCTAGTAGATTGCGATACAACATCGTCGTCGGTTTTTGAAATGGCTCGGATAAGCTGATTGCAGGCATTTCCACCGGGAAGCCACCGGCCTGCCAAATACCTCTTTTGACTTCTTCAGCACGTTGACGAAAATGGCTGTGACAGGGGTTAATATCACTCCAAGTATTAATGATGGCAATCACTGGTTTACCTGCATAGTCACTGCGGCTATATCCCATTTGCGCAGTGCGTGAACGATGTCCAAAGCTACGCATGTCTTTTACGCCATACCAACGATGGCTTCGGAGTTCTTCAGGTTTTTTACGCTTCGTGCTTGTCATTAATGTATGTTTGTTAATTGGTTAATTGGTTAATTGTCTAAGGTATTTTGTAGCATTGAACAAACCAAAGATGATTTATTCGATTGATGCGCCAGATGCTTTGATAACAGATGCCCAGCGATCATTTTCAGCTTTTATAAATGCTGCAAATTCTGCAGAAGAGCGTTCTGTAATCGGAGTGCCAGCTTTTTCTAGGCGCTCGCGGACATCAGGATTAGCTAAGGTTTTCTTGAGGGCGGCCTGTAATTTTTGCACGACC
>JBILYO010000235.1:0-2648 GCA_044377685.1 Polynucleobacter sp.
TGAGAGGCGTAGTTGGCTTGGACGTCTTGGCACCCCAGAAGAAATGGCGAATGTGTATTTATTTTTAGCTAGTGATGAGGCTAGCTATGTGAACGGCGTGGCCTTGGAAGCTAGTGGTGGGATCTCCCTTTAAGCATGAATCTTGTCTATGAAGAGGGCGGCGATATTAAAGTGGCTACTGTCCAGTCTGCATCAGGCACTGGAGATGCAGAATCATGGCAGGCAACTAGCCTCTCAGGTAAAAAAATCAAACTGAAGGCTAAAGAGGTTTGGCTACGTTTTGATAAACCTGAGGCGCAAGTGCTGATGGACCAAGCACAGCTTTTATCCAAAGAAATCGACTTGCAGTTCCTTTGGGATTGCGCACCTGAAGAAGAATTTAGTTTGGCCAATGTTGCTCTCGAGTACTTTGGATCCCAAGCCAATATCTCTCAGCAAGTTGCTTTAGCGATTGCTTTGCAAGGCGCACCAGTCTTCTTTCGGCGCAAGGGTCGTGGACGCTTTCAAAGAGCGCCTCTCGAGCAGCTACAGGCAGGATTAGCTGCTATCGAGCGTAAACAAAAAGAATTAGAGCTGCAGACCCTGTGGCAACAAGAGCTAGTCTCGGGCAATTTTCCGGAGGTCTTGAGGTCTTCCTCAAGTCAGCTATTGTTTTCGCCGGACAAGAACACTACTGCTTATAAGGCTTTGATTGCAGCTTGCTCTGAAACAGGTGAATCGCCGGCGCAATTAATGATTCGATGTGCTGCAATTGAGTCACCCTTGGCTTACCACCAAGGATTGTTTTTAAAAGCCCATTTCCCAAATGGTAGTGCCCACAATCAGAATATTGGGGTTGATCAAGCTGCTTACGATGCAGCAATTGCTCAATTACCACTTGCCCCAGTGAGAGCTTTTTCTATTGATGATGCAGGCACTACGGAAATTGATGATGCGCTGTCAGTGAGTGATTTAGAAGCAGGCGGCCATCGCGTCGGAATTCATATTGCTGCGCCTGGTTTGGCTATTGCCAAAGATGATCCCCTTGACCGAGTTGCGCGGGATCGTATGTCGACAGTGTATTTTCCGGGCGACAAAATAACGATGCTGCCTGAGTCGGTGATTGAGCAATTTTCATTAGATGAAGGCGCTCCTCGTCCGGCACTATCGATCTATGTAGACATCGATGCTCAGGGCCACGTAGATCGTGATTCTATTCAAATGCGCGCAGAGATGGTGCCAATGGCAGCCAATTTGCGTTTGGAAGACTTGGAGCATTTGGTTAGTGAGGACAGTTTGTTGGATGAAGCTGCAACTTATCCTTTTCGCAAAGAGTTATCCGTCTTATGGCGTGCGGCTAAGCACTTACATGCAAGTCGTCAAGAAAAGCGTGTAGCAAATGGCCTGCGCTCAGAGCAGTTAGGGGTGGTGGACCCTAATGCCTTAGCAAGAGATTTTTACTTTGAGGTAGCCCCAGTTAATGGTGAAGAGCGTATAGAAATTATTCCACGTCAACGTGGTTCAGTCTTAGACACGATTGTTGCTGAATGGATGATTTTTTGTAATAGCGCTTCAGGCCAATTACTTGCTGATCATGGCTTACCGGGCCTCTTTAGAACTCAAAAAGGGTGGGGCCCATTGCGGACACGAATGCAGACAAGCCCAGGACCACATGAAGGCTTAGGTTTGGACTATTACGCATGGTGCACATCACCATTACGACGCTATTCAGATTTAGTGAATCAATGGCAACTCCTCGCCCTAGCCAAACATGGTGTCACAGCCAAGATGGTTGCTCCTTTCCCGCCAAACGATGCTGTTTTGATGGGTATTGCCGCCGATTTTGAGTCTTGCTATCAGGCTTATGGAGAATATCAAGATCGGCTGGAAAAGTATTGGTGCTTGCGCTGGATTGTGCAAGAGGGTGGCGCAAAAACAGTTTTTGTACGACATCTCAAGGAAGGCATGTCACGTCTTGAGCCTATACCCTTGCATTTACCCATTCCAGAATTAGCAGCTCATCCCCGCATGACACGTGCTCAAGTACAAGTTGATAATGTGGATTTATTGCAATTAAGTGCGGGCGTGCGCGTTTTAGAAATTGAATCGCCAGCAAAGATTGCACCAGAGGTCGTCGAAAATCCTTCTGAAGACGGCACTCCAGAGTAGTTTGATTTAGCCAATGACATCTCACCCAACTGCTGTGATGCAATCGCTTAAAAGTGCTTGGCGTCGCCACCCATTTTGGTTTGCGCTCTGCGTTTCACTGCTTATTCACCTTCTTTTTTTGTCTATTCGCTGGGGCGCCGGAGAAATTCAAAGCCGTCGACTTAATGCCCCGCTGAGCGTAGTACTAGTGAACGCTAGTAGCAAAACACCGCCAACGCAGGCTAATAAATTAGCTCAGGCCGACCTTCAGGGTGGCGGAAAAACAGAAAATCAAGATGCTACAGCGATCCATCGTGCACGACTAGGAACAGAAGCGCGTCTTGAAGTGTTAGAGAAACAGCAAAAACAAATGTTGGCAAAGTTAGAGGAGCAACGGGCGCGGTCTGGGGGGCGTAAGAGTGGTGACGAGCAAAAAATTGCACCACAACTAAACTCTCTAGAAGCAGAATTAGCCAAGCGTATACAAGCCGATGGACGTGGAGCTCGACGTAAGGTATTAA
>JBILYO010000178.1:0-4367 GCA_044377685.1 Polynucleobacter sp.
ACTCTACAGAATTAATTGATATCTATTTAGCTGAAGATTTAGTGTCTGGCAAAAGTAAGCTAGATGATGAAGAGTTTTTAGATGTGTTTGCTGCTCCCCTTGAGCAATTAATTGCTTGGGTAGAGGGTGGTGAAATTACGGATGTGAAAACTACCATATCAGCTTATTGGCTTGACCGTTATCGCAAGGGGCTTGTGAAACCTCATCCTATCGGATAAGAACTTTCAAAACCCATTAAAATGGAGGGTATTGAATTTGGTACTTTTGCCCCGATATAGGTCTTATGAAAGTTTATAACCTCGCCTGTCCATCAGATCACCGCTTTGAAGGTTGGTTTGCCTCTGAAGCTGATTGTCTTGCTCAGCAAGATAAGGGGATCTTGGCATGCCCAATTTGTGACAGCACTGTCATTACGCGGATGCCCTCAGCGCCACATATCGCTAAATCATCCTCAACAGAACTTTCTATTGCGCAGCCCGAGAGCGCTCATTTAAGTGGTGATGTTGTTGCTCTTACAGGCCAGGATCACTCCCAACTTGAATCCCAAGTTCAAGCAGCCTTCTTAAAAGGTATGCGTGATTTAATGGGTCGATCCGAGGATGTTGGTCAGGCTTTTGCAGAAGAGGCCCGAAAAATTCATTACAAAGAAGCGCCTGAACGGAGTATTCGGGGTCAAACAACTATAGATGAAGCAGAGTCTCTCAGGGATGAGGGAATCGAAGTCTTGGCGGTACCTATGATTCCCGCATTCAAAAATACTCTCCAGTAAGTGCTTTAGCAAATCCCATATACTTGCTAGGATGTCCATTGAGACCTAAATTGATTAATGGGAATACGTGAATGAAACGCATTTTTCTGGCTCTAATAGTCTGCCTGATGGCCTTAGGTATCACTGCGTGCTCTAAATCGAATTCAAAAGAAATTAAGGTGGCAGTATCTCCAGCTTCGCCCCCCATGGTGTTTGAACAAAACGGCAAGATTGTTGGTGTCGATATGGATATTTTTAATGGATACTGTAAGGCCCGCTCTTGCACCCTTAAAGTGACGCCATATGATTGGCAGGGAATGTTGGGCGCAGTTTCTAGTGGTCAAGCTGATGTCGCTTTTTCAGGAATATCCATTACAGATAAACGCAAAGAAGTGATGGATTTTTCACAGCCATATTACGATAATGCTTGGCATTTAGTGAGTATGAAAAATCGTAATATTCAAATCAAAGACTTAAATGAGCTTAAAAAATATAAGATCGGCTATCCCCGCGGGATGGCTTATGACGATTTGATTCGCAATGAGTTAGAACCAAAGGGCTATTACTCTTTAAGCATGGTACAGCTCTATCCTTCTTATACTGAGGTCATTACTGATCTACAAAATGGCAATATTGATCTAGCTTTCATTGAAGAACCGGTTCTGGCTAATTTCATTAATAAAATGAAGTTACCCATTGAAAGTGATTATGTTTTTAGCGGCCATGACAAGCTTGGTTTTGCTTTTGCCAAGGGCTCGAAGTTACGCGATGATTTCAATGCCTACTTAAAAGAACTTGGCCCAGATAAAGTGAAGGCTATCCTAGATAAGTGGATGAATTAGTTTTTAGTTTTATAGGGCTTTTTTGTGAATTTTTATGACATCCTTGCACAATTAGCGCAAGGCATTTCTTACACTATCATTGTTACATTAGTCTGTAGTGCAACAGGCTTGGTAATTGGCCTTACCTTAGCCAGCTTACGTCGACTAAACATTTCTGGTGTAAACCCATTGATTGATATCTATACCTATATCTTTAGGGGTGTTCCAGTCTTAGTCCTCCTTTTCATGGTGTATTTTGGTTTGCCTAGCGTGGGCATTAAAGTGCCACCCTTGATGGCGATGGCGCTTAGTCTTGGCTTAGTGACCTCTGCTTATCTTGCTGAAGTATTTCGTGGCGCCTTCAATTCAGTGAATGCCGATGAAATTTTGGCAGGTCAGGCAATGGGAATGAGTAAATTACAGGTGCTTTGGTATATTGATTTACCGCAGATGTTTCGTTTTTCAGTGCCAGGCATGATTAATGAATTTACATCTGTCTTAAAGTATTCTCCATTTGCTTATACCGTGGGTATTCCTGAGATTACTAAGCAGGCAATTGCCTTAACTTCTACAACTTTGCGCGGTGTTGAGATTTATTTTGCTGTTGGCATACTCTATTTTGCTATTTATCGTATTTTATTGTTCGGTATACAGTTAATTAATCGTCATTATCAAATTCCAGGACTGGGTAAAGCATGATGAACTCCAGGATTACATTCAGAGGGGATTCTTCGTGCCATTAATTCAGGTTCGTGATCTCAAAAAAGTGTACGGCGAGCAAGTCGTACTATCGGACATCAACTTTGATGTAGAGGATGGGGCAGTTCGCGTCTTGATGGGTTCCTCTGGCTCAGGTAAGTCTACGATATTGCATTGTCTTAATCGCCTTGAAGATCCCACCTCAGGATCTATTTTGTTTCGTGGCAAAGAAGTGGCTGGTCCCGACGTTGATGTAAGGGCATTACGGAAGCAAATCGGCTTTGTATTCCAACAATTTGCCTTGTATAGTCACCTGACCGTTTTAGAAAATGTGACATTGGCCTTAAAAGTATTAGAAGGTATGAAAAAATCAGAGGCAAATGAGAAGGCCTTAGAAACCTTGTCAAAATTTGACATGTCGATTCATCAACACAAATATCCAGCCCAGCTTTCGGGTGGCCAACAGCAACGAGTAGCGATTGCCCGTGCCTTGGCGATGGATCCAGCGGTATTGGTGTTGGATGAACCGACCTCAGCCCTTGATCCAATCATGTCACGTGATGTCGCCGATTTAATCAATCGCTTGCATGAGGCTGGTATTACGATGCTCTGTGTGACTCATGATTTAGCACTCGCGCAAAATATTTCTGATACGGTGATGTTCTTAGACAAGGGCGTCATTCGTGCGGATGAAAAGATTTCAATCCTGATGAGTGATACATCAGATCCTGATATCCATGCATTTTTTGGCAATAAGGACGCTATGAAATGAATACATGGAAGATCTTTGAAGCAGACCTTATCACTCAGATGCCCTTGATATTGATGGGCCTGGTCAATACATTAAAGCTGGCAGGCCTAGTCAGTATTACTGGTTTGTTACTTGGGATCGTGGTGTTTTATCTTTCGATTAATAAAAATTTCTTCATTCGTACAGCAACGAATTCTTACATATCATTTTTTATTGGCATGCCCCTGATTGTTTTATTATTCTTAATGTACTACGGACTGCCGCAATGGGGCCTTCGGATGGACCCTTTTAATGTTGCCGCCATTGGATTTACATTAAATGTGGCTGCATATAACGCTGCCTATATGAAAACAGCTTATAACGGATTGAATTTTATTCAACTAGAGGCTGCTGCAGCGCAGGGCTTTAGTCCTTTTCAAATCTTTCAACTCATTACTTTGCCTCAGGTGCTGAGGTTATCAGTCCCAGCATTAACCAATCAAGTCATTGCTAACCTAAAAGATAGCTCTGTAGCCTTTCTGATTCAATACACCGAGTTTTTTGCACGAATGCAAGAATTAGCTGCAAGTAACTTTCAATTCTTTAAAGCTTACTTACTCACTGCAATTGTTTACCTGGCAATGGTTTCTGTGATTGTTTTGTTTGCAAGGGCAATTGAGAGAAGAGTCGTATTTCCAACCCACTAATCTGAAGTTTTAAGAATAAAAAAAGTGACCCTGAGGCCACTTTTGAGTTTGAGTAAGAAGAGTTTATTTGGATGTTGGCATAACAAATTCAGCACCCTTAGCAATGCTCTCCGGCCAGCGCTGCATGACACTTTTTTGCTTGGTATAAAAGCGCACACCTTCTTTGCCATAAGCATGCATATCACCAAAGATTGATTTTTTCCAACCACCAAAACCATGCCAAGCCATTGGCACTGGAATAGGCACATTGATTCCAACCATACCCACTTGAACTCTTCGAGCAAATTCACGGGCGATATTGCCATCGCTTGTAAAGCAAGCAACCCCGTTACCAAACTCACAAGAGTTCACTAAATTGAGAGCATCGGTGAAGTTTGCTACACGAACACATGAAAGAACAGGGCCAAAAATTTCTTCTAAGTAGATTTTCATATCAGGGGTGACATTGTCAAATAGGGTGCCACCAATGTAAAAGCCATTCTCATGACCCGCAACCTTCAGGCCTCGCCCATCTACCAAAAGTTTTGCTCCAGAAGCTATGCCACTCTCAATGTATCCAGTAATGCGCTCTAATGCAGCCTTTGTCACAATCGGCCCCATCTCAGCATCTAGCTCCATACCATTTTTAACTTTCAAGGTTTTGGTACGCTCAATCAGCTTAG
>JBILYO010000046.1:0-12789 GCA_044377685.1 Polynucleobacter sp.
GTAAACGTAGAGAATGTAGTCGTTGTAAACCCCCAAGTTCCTGTCAAAAATATCCCCGAACTGATTGCTTATGCCAAAGCCAATCCCGGGAAACTGCATTCTGGATCATCAGGGATTGCTACAACAGGTCACCTCTCTTTGGAAGTCTTTAACCAGCTCACTGGGGTAGATATTGTGCATGTCCCCTATCGGGGTGGCGCGCCTGTTACTACTGCCTTACTAGCGGGCGATATTGAAATGAGCTTTTCTACAGTCCCCGCAGCTATTCAGTACATCAAGGCAGGAAAGCTACGCGCAATTGCAGTTACTGGTGACAAACCACTTGATGCATTACCAGGTATTAAACCGATCAAAGATCAAGGTGTACCAGGCTTTAAAGTGAGTTCTTGGTACGGCATCTTAGCGCCTAGCGGTACCCCGCCTGGAATCATTAATAAGCTCAACCTTGAGCTTGGGAAAATTATTGCTATGCCAGATATCAAGGCCAAACTACTGGAGCAGGGCTGGACCACGGTTCACACTACGCCAGCACAAATGAATAAGCAAATACAGTCAGAAATTCAGGAGTGGAAGATAGTCATTAATAAAGCAGGTATTAGCCTTGACTAAATATCTTCAATATTATTCAACATGAATCTTGATCTAAGCGCAGCCGATAAAAAAGATCGCTATAAGCTGCTAATGAGCAGCATTCTTCCTCGACCAATTGCCTTAGTAACCACTCAAGACGACCAAGGAAGAGTCAATGCTGCGCCATTTAGTTTTTTTAATATCATGGCAAGCACACCTGCCATTGTGGTTTTAGGAATTGACTCTAAAAGTCCAGGTGTCCCCAAAGATACTGTGCGGAATATGCAACTCACCAAAGAGTTTGTCATCAACATGGTGTCAGAGGAGATTGTTGAAAAAATGAGCTTATGCTCGAGCCCTCTGCCAGCAGGAGAGGATGAATTGCAGTATTCAGGTCTATCTGCTGCGCCCTCGATTCAGGTCAAGCCGCCAAGAATTGCAGAATCTCCTATTAATATGGAATGCCGCATTGTCGAAATTCTTGATATTGGTCACGACAGAAATATTGTGATTGGCAATGTGATTCACTACCATATTGATGATCAATTTTATGATGCGAAAAACGGTTATGTCTTAGTAGAAAAATTAGGCTTAGTCGCCAGAATGCATGGCAAGTCGTTTTACTTGCGCAGTCACGATATTTTTGAAGTCAATAGGCCAGAAGGCTCATCATCTTTGCGTTAAATACTGGTATTCGATTGGTGCCCGAGGCCGGAATCGAACCGGCACGACTTTTTTGAGTCGGCAGATTTTAAATCTGCTGTGTCTACCGATTTCACCACTCGGGCTCGCACTAGCAGGAACTGCCGCGCTATATAAATCAAGACAAACCGAATTTTAGCATGCAAGCGCATCAAGCCCTATGAAGCCCAGCCAAGCTTAAAACCACTAAACTAAGCACATGAAATCTCAAGGCAAAACAAGTAGGCTGGCGAAGTCCTTACGGCTTCTTTTGTGGCTCACTTTCGCCGTTTTGCTAGCTATAACAGTGCTTGTCATCACGTATTACTTTTCTGCCCAAACAGCAATTTCCGGTAAGCGTCAAATCAAGAATCTAGGTGATTCGGTAACAATTACTTTTGATCAGAGCGCTATTCCTCATATCAAAGCCAATAGTCCAGCTGATGCCCTCTTTGCCTTGGGTTATCTGCATGCTACAGAACGTTCATGGCAGTTGGAAATGAACCGGCGTATTGGTAGTGGACGCCTCTCTGAAATTTTGGGTAAAGATGCCGTAGCAATTGATCGTTTCATTCGTACCCTTGGTATCAAACGTGCTGCCGAACGTCAATACGATCGCTACCCCGCTGCTGCAAAGCACCTACTGCAATCATATGCAGATGGCGTAAATGCCGGTAATGCACAGCTAGGATGGGCTCTTCCGATTGAATATTTTTTGAGTGGTTCAAAGCCAGGGCATTGGTCTCCTACTGATAGCGTTGCCTGGATGCTCATGATGGCCTACGATCTGGGCGGAAATTGGCAAAAGGAATTGCAACGTCTTGAGCTATCACAATTTTTAAGCACCAAGCAAGTTTGGGAGGTGATTCCACTTCATAATCAAAACGAAATACTGACCAATCTTGATTTTGCAAAAATGTATCGAGATTTAAAGGTCTTTAATCCCAAAACTGGCCCGGCTGAAGGTAAGCCCAAAGATTTACCTGAAACCGAACTGGCAATGCATGAATTACCAGGCGGTAAGGATGGCCTAGGCTCAAATAATTGGGCCCTTGGCGGCAAACTGACTGCTAGTGGAAAACCACTGCTAGCAAATGATCCACATCTCGGTCTTTCTGCGCCTGCCATTTGGTACTTCGCACGCATTGATGCCCCTGGCATGAATGTCATTGGTGCAACTCTTCCTGGTATTCCTGGAATTGTTTTAGGCAGAACCGATCAATATGCTTGGAGTTTCACGAATACCGGACCGGATGTTCAAGACCTGTATATAGAACAAATTGATCCCAAAAATCCAGGGATGTATCGCGGCCCAGATGGGCCCTTAGCTTTCAAAGTTCGACAAGAAATCATTGATATCAAAGGCGCGCCCTCTCTTACTTTTCTTGTCAAAGAAACCAGGCATGGCCCTGTTATCTCTGACTCCTATGCGCGAGCTAAACGAACAATCGATACAAATCACTTCGCCCTGGCTCTACGCTGGACCGCACTTGATATTGAGAATCAATCTGTCGCTGGCCTCTTAGATTTAAATCAAGCAAGCACCCTAGATGCTTTCAAAAAATCCTTGCCAAAAAATTATGCGCCGATGCAAAACGTCATCATGGCTGATACCGAAGGAAATATTTCTTTTCAAACCGCAGGCGTAGCTCCAAAAAGAACTTTAAATCAGGGTCTTTATGGCGTAGCGCCTGCCATTGGGTGGGAGCGACAGTATGACTGGACCGCTTACATACCGTTTGATCAATTACCCTCTAGCTCCAATCCTGAACAGGGTTGGCTGGCATCGGCCAATCAAAAGATCATTGCTAGTAATAATCCTAATCCACTGACAGGGGACTGGGATTTGCCTACCCGCTATGACCGTATAGTTGATCTGATTAAATCAAAGAATAGCCATAATCTAGAGTCAATGAAAGCCATGCAAGCAGATACGCTTTCATTAGGTGCAACTCCTTTATTAGAATTATTTAAATCAAGCAAGCCTAACCACCCCTTAGGCATACAAGCTTTAGAGATCAGCAAAAATTTTAATGGTGATATGAAAGTCGATAGTGCTGCCGCACTCATTTTTAATGCCTGGGCTGATCAACTCACACGCAATCTCTTTTCTAGATTGAGTTATTTATTCACTGAAAATTATGGTGCTCGTCATTTTAGACTTCCACTCATCACTCAATTACAAAACCCCAATAGCCCCTGGTGCGATGACCCCAAATCAGCTCCTGTCGAAACATGTCAAGACTCCTCTAATAAGGCATTTGATAAAGCGCTTGACTATTTGAGTAGTGAATACGGTAAAGATCCAAGTAAATGGTCTTGGGGCAATGCCCATACCGCAATTTCTGAACATCGTCCCTTAACCAAAGTACCTTTTTTAGGTTCGCTCTATAACCTCAAAACTCCATTTGCTGGAGATAGCTTTTCAATTAATGTGGGGCGATTACAGTTATTGAGATCGAATAATCCTTATGAGACTTTGCAAGCCGCGAGTCTACGTGCCGTCTATGACTTATCTGATTTAGAGAAATCGATATTTATTTATCAAACTGGACAATCTGGCTGGGTGCAAAGCTCCATGTACCGCAATATGAACCCTCTTTGGGCAAAAAATGAGTATTTACCGCTGAAAATGAAACCAGAAAACATTACTCGGCAGCTTGAACTCAAGGCTAAATAAGGCAATATCAGTATGGGGCGTTTAGAATGAAGCATATAGAATATCTCCCTATAGGAAATCAGATCCATGAATAAAAGTATCACCCACCTCTCTATTGCCGCACTCTCTCTTTTATTAACAGGGAATGCTTTGGCGGCCTGGCAAGAAATTGGTCAAAATGAACAAGCCGTTGTCCTAGTAGACGTCACTACCTTAAAGCTCGAAGGCGATAAAGCTCAAATCATGTCGATGCTGAGCTTTAAGAAAACCGGCAAAGATCCAAAAACCGGTGAATTTGTAAACTCGATTGTGGGATTAAACGAATATGACTGCAGTACCATTCAATATCGCCCATTAGAAGTCAAAATGTATCCAAGTAGGGATGGTAAAGATCTTAAAGTTCCCCCTACTGTCGTTAAAAAACCTTATATCTTTGAATCTGTAAAAACACCTGATAGTGCATTTGAACCTGTTGAAAATGGTTCATGGGCTGCAGGAGTATTTAATGTTGCGTGTCGTAGTAAGTAAATTTAATCATTCTTCACTATCCGCCCTCCAATTGGGGGCACTACTCATTTTTACCCTACTACTCAACGCCTGTGCTGCACCTTTAGCAGCTTTAGGTAGCATGGGCACTGCGTCGGCCAGCACAGCTGGTACTGCAGCTACCACAGCAGCCGTTGCTAATCCTGCTACAGCTGCAAGTGTGGCTTCTACTGTAACTACTGGTAAATCTCCGCTAGAACATGCCACTTCTGCCGCAACCAAGAAGGACTGTAGTTTGTTTAATCTAGTTGGTGGGAAAGCGATTTGTGTAGATATTGCGATGCCTGGCATTACTGATAAAAGCGAACTCTACTGGGGTCCAGCAGATCTTGCGCCACTGAATCCAAAGTAGCGATCAGAATGTTGAGAAGTCTTGTCTGGCTAAGTGATAGCAGCTCACTAATTAGGGTCTTACCCCAGGAGATTCCAGCGGCATACCCCGTGCACGCCACATTAAAAATAATTCAAGTTGTGCCATCTCTGTAGATCCATACTCAAATTGCTGTGCTCGCACGCCACTCATGCAGTTACGTAAACGTCGCTGCAAAGATCCCAAGGTTTGCCATTCTAGGCGATAAATAGGATAGGCATTGGGGTGACCTTGGGGAATCAAACTTCCCCCCAACTTAAGCCCTGCTCTGTCCTCATGGCATTGAGCACAAGATAAATTGAGTTGCCCCATTCTTTGGTTAAACCAATCACGTCCTTTTTGTAAAGACTCTTGATTGGCTGGTGTTTCTTTTACTGCAATCGGCATGCCTTTTGATTGGATAGCAATCACGGCAGTCAAGGCTAAAAGATCTTTACTTTCATAGCTAAGCTTTGCTGCGCCCTGTCGATTCTCTCTACATTGGTTGATTTGACCTTCAAGGGTTTGTAATTTCCCATTGATTATTTTGGGAAATTTGGTCGCAACACCTCGCATCGACTTTTTGACATCACCATGACAGCTTTGACAACTCTTGTTCTTTGTGCCCAGCTGTGTATTCCATAAGCTTTCACCGTCTCCCACCCAAAATAATGCAGGATTTAAAGTGGGGTCATCTTGCATAGCCTTATTCTCGGCCGACATGAGTTCATAGCTTGATTGTTGCTTTTTTGAATAGGTGTCTGTTGCTGCAAATACTGCTGGTGAGGTAGATAACAGAGCGCAAAAGGCACCCAAGAGGCAATGGGCTAGTGGCTGTTTCACGAAACCGTAATTCGCGCCCGATTCACTGCCTCATAACCATCATCGCCTACCCACTTAAACTCTAGCTCACCACTTTCTACTGCAAGCGTCGTGAAAATGATTAATGGATTAGCGCCAATGCCTGCATAGAAATCTGCCTTAAACACTTCTACATTGTTATAGGTGCAAGTAAATACACGGATGATATCGCGGGGTATGAGTTTTCCACTCTCGGTATATCGAAAACCAGACTCCATATCATGTTGTGCAATTGCTCGAATCTCAATGATGGAGCCCCTCTTCGCTTGGGCAGGCACCGTAATAGAAGTCCGTGATGTTTTACTCATACCATCTCCGTACATGCAGAAAGGGTGACTAAGGTTTCAGCTGAGCCCTGCCAAAAACTACCATCATTCATTTGAGCTATAGCCCAAACCAGCTGACTATCAGCAAGACGCACGCGAGTAGTGAGGCTAGCCGTACCAGAGCGCGACGTGAGGTATGCAGTAAAAATATTAGGTACAGGATTACCTTCGGCCACTATATGAATAGCCTTGACGTAATTATTTATCGTCATCGGGCTTTCAACGCTAACCTTTAGGACGACTAAATTGCCGTTTTCAACTAATGGTGGGATGATCAATTTCACTCGACCCTCCTTGATTGCTGCTCCACCAGTAATCGCTTTGATTGCCGCATGTGCATCTTCAGGCTTTGCTAATACTGTGCCGGGACTAAACCACACGCCAACTGCGATGAATCCAAGGTCTTGGATGCGTCTTAACCACTGACGCCTTTTGATCGTGAAAGGAAGATTGAATTTCATTCTCATCACATGCTCTGCTTATTGAGACTCGCTAAGAAAGCTACCACATCTTCAATCTCTTGCTCATTCAATATGGATTGGCCAATAAACTTGGGTGCTACACGTTGAAGATTCTGCGCTTTGTAATAGGTTGGCATGATCGTACCAGAATTAAATCGACTAGTATCGATGATGCGCGCCCTTAACTGGGGAATGCTTAGTCGTCCTGCGCTAATGGTTAAATCGGGGGCTAAATTACCTTGAAAACGTTCTTCAGGAAAAGGGCCGCTATGACACAACAGGCAAAGTCCTGTTTGACGGCTGGCAACGATTGCTCGCCCTCTGACTGGATCGCCTGGCGATGCTGTAAGGGATTCAATCTGTAAATCCCCTCCCGTGGTTTGCGCGTGCACAGAGCCAAGACTGAGGATGACTAGTGACAGTGATACTAGTACATACCTCATTCTCATCGAAGCCGTTTCACAGTCCTACTCTTAGACCAGTTTGATGCCGCTGTTTTTCAAAGGCACGGTCCGCAAGCGTTTACCTGTTGCACGATAAAAAGCATTGAGCACTGCTGGTGCGGCTACTGCAATCGTTGGCTCACCCACACCACCCCAGTCCTTGCCACCACCCTGAATAGTGATGGTTTCAACTTTAGGCATTTGGTAGAGACGAATGGAGTTAAAAGTGTCAAAGTTCTTCTGCACTACAGCACCTTGTTCAATCGTGATTTCTTCTTCAAATAATGCTGATAAGCCATACATAAATGAACCAGAAACCTGACGTGCAACCTGAGCAGGATTAACAACATAACCTGGATCAGTTGCGGCAACAAAACGATGAATCTTCACATCGGTACCATTAGTCACAGATAGCTCGCAGGCTGCAGCTACATAACTACCAAAGGAACGCATTTGGGCAACGCCACGATAAACACCAGGTGCAGCTGGCTTAGTCCAGCCAATCCCATCGGCTACTGCATTTAATACTGTAACTGCTCGCGGGAACTCTTTCATGTGTTTGCGACGAAACTCGATCGCATCCATGCCAGTAGCTTCAGCCATTTCATCCATAAAGGTTTCAATAAAGATTGCATTTTGATTAACGTTCACGCCTCTCCAAAAACCAGGAGGCACATGCGTATTGCGCATTGCATGATCAACCCTCAAATTGGGGAAACTATACGTAATAGCATGCTCACCCAGAGGCTCTAGCCCTTGGAATGTCACTGGGTCTTTACCCTTGTTTGCTGCCACTACTGCAGGTCTCACCGCAGCCAAAATAGATTGACCGGATAAACGTATATTTAAGGCAGTAACGTTTTTCTGATCATCAATAGCAGCTGTCATCTTACACATCGTCACAGGGTGATAACGGCCCTGAGTCATATCCTCTTCACGAGTCCAGATCAATTTGATTGGCGTACCAGGCATTTGCTTGGCAATATTGACTGCTTGAGTGGTGTAATCTTGAAATGCACCGCGACGACCAAAGCCGCCACCCAAATTGACTTTATAAGCATTACATTTTTCAGCAGGTAATCCAGAAGCAGCAATCACTGCTGCCAATGAGGCTTCACCGTCTTGGGTTGGTACCCATGCTTCACAGGAATCTGCCGTCCACTTTGCCGTAGCAGTTTGTGGTTCGAGAGTCGCATGATTTAAAAATGGATAAAAGTACGTTGCCTCGATAGTCTTGGAAGCCCCAGTGATAGCTGCTTTGACATCACCATTGGTATTATGAACAAAAGTATCTTCTGCATTTAGGCCATCTTCAAGCATCTTCTTTATCGAAGCACTGGATACATTACCATTCGCGCCGTTATCATAAACAATATTCACTTGATCTAAAGCAGTTTTAGCTTGCCAGAAAGTATCGGCAACCACTGCTACTGCAGTATCACCCACTTGCACTACTTTCTTAACGCCCTTCATGCTCAAAGCTTTACTAGCATCGTAGCTCTTGACCTTGCCACCAAATACTGGTGACTCTTTAATGGTGGCCACCAACATACCAGGTAGCTTTAAGTCAATTGCATAAACCTGACGACCAGTGACCTTATCTGCCACTCCGTCAATTCGATTGACTGATTTACCAATCAGCTTCCACTCTTTTGGATCCTTCAAAGGAACTTCTTTTGGCACTTCTAACTGAGATGCCGCAACCGCTACCTTACCAAACGTGGTTTTACGTCCAGAAGGGGTATGAGTAATGACGCTATTTAAAGCAACGCACTCAGAAGCAGGCACATTCCATTGATTGGCTGCCGCTTGAACTAGCATGATTCGCGCAGCTGCACCACCTTTGCGAACATATTGCTCAGATGTTCGAATGCCTCGACTGCCCCCAGTAGAGTAGCTACCCCATACTTTATTGCGCTTGAGATTTTCCGCAGGCGATGGATAGTCATAAGAAACCTTTTTCCAATCACACTCTAGCTCTTCAGCAACCATTTGTGCCAAACCATCACATCATCGTTTGGCTTTACCACTACCCACACGCCAATTTCTGGTGTGATTAGTGGAGTCATGGCAGTCGTGCCAGTTCCAATTGCAGCGTTAGCCCCAGAAATAAAAGAAAGATCAAAACCAATTGCAAGACCAGTAGCAACAGCACTAGAACCAACAATAAAGTGACGACGGGAAGTATTTGTATTAGTAGTCATTTCGATTCCCTTAGGCTTTGCTGACGGCATGTATGGCTGCGCGTACTTCTTGGAAAGTTCCACAACGACAGATATTGGTAATCGCTGCGTCAATTTGTGCGTCAGTCGGTTTTGGACTATTGCGTAAAAGCGCTGTAGTTGCCATCACCATGCCAGATTGGCAGTAGCCACACTGTGGGACTTGATTATCAACCCAAGCTTTTTGGACTTTTGAAAGTTGACCATTTTTTTCTAGGCTTTCAATCGTTTCTATTTTCTTGCCTTTTGCAGCCGAGACTGGGATCGTACAACTACGAACTGCCTGGCCATCAAACAGCACTGTACAAGAACCACAAACACCGATTCCGCAACCATATTTAGTGCCAGTAAGCCCAACCTGTTCACGAATGACCCACAGTAATGGTGTATCGGGCTCTACGTCGAACTTGTACTTTTTGCCGTTGATGTTTAAATCGGCCATAAATTCTCTCCTAATGATTTTTATAATCTAGATATTCTTCGGCTGAGACTGAATTTCGTCTTTTATACCCTACTGATGTTGTACTCATCTTAACGAAGAATTAAATTATTGCTTCGCAACATAAATGGGGCGCAGTAAGATCAAAGAATGATTTTCGGTCTTGTCCAAATCCTACTTTTCCAAAGTCTTGGCGAATTAATATCTCAACTCTTATTGCCGACTCTTCCAGGTCCTGTCATTGGCCTCGTTCTCTTGGTTTTATGGCTAGTCATTCGTAAGGGAGTCAATGCAGAACTAGCGATGGTGGCAGATGGCTTTAGTCAACATTTGGGGCTTCTATTCATACCGGCTGCTGTTGGCGTCGTGCTGTTTTTACCTCAACTGAAAGCCAATGCTGTAGCCATTATTAGTGCATTAGTTGGCAGCGTGGTCTTGACAATTGCAGCAAGTGCCCTGGTGGCTCGCTTACTTAGCAAAAAAACTGTTCATGAGTAAACAGCATTCCATTGTTGAAATTTGGGTCTACCTTTCGGGAAGCCCTCTATTCGCCCTATTTATTACTTTGGCTGCTTATCAGGTCGGCCTTACTATTTATAAGACGAGCAAACAAAATCCCTTGGCCAATCCTGTAGCGATCGCTATTCTTCTGGTGGCCTGCACTATTCAAGTCATAGAAATGCCCTATTCAACCTACTTTGAAGGCGCTCAATTTATTCACTTCTTGCTCGGTTCTGCAACCGTCTCTTTGGCCATTCCTATTTACCGAGGCTTACATAGCCTTAAGGACCGATCTATTCCACTGGTTTTTTCCTTGGCCGCTGGCGGGCTCATTTCCATTGCTAGTGCAGTAGGCATAGCAACCCTACTTGGGGCGGATTCCAGCATCACTGGTGCAATGTACCCAAAATCAGTGACAGCGCCCATTGCGATGGGTATTGCAGAGCGCATTGGCGTTTCACCCACCCTTACGGCCATTTTTGCGGTCAGCACCGGAATTCTGGGGGCTATCTTGGCGCCCTTTGTTCTCAATGCCCTTGGAATAAAAGCTTGGTGGCAAAGGGGCTTTGCGATTGGGGTTGGTGCCCATGGCATAGGCACTTCCCGTGCCTTTAGTATTCACCCTGAGGCGGGTACCTATGCTAGCTTAGCAATGGGTTTAAATGGCGTGATTAGCGCAGTAGCTGTCCCAGTGATTTATCACCTTTTTAACAAGTGACTTACTATACTGAGTCATCAGCAGAAACAAGATAAAGCCTAATCATTCAATGAATATTCCAGACCCAATCAAGTTAACCCAAGATCTCATTCGCTTTAATACAATTAACCCGCCGGGCAATGAGGATGAGCTGTGTGATTATTTAACGCAATTATTAAAGTCCGCTCATTTTGAATGCATAAACGTCGACTTTGCACCAAGAAGGCGGAGTATCGTGGCGCGCATTTCAGGCGCCCCCGGTAAACCCAATATCTGCTTTACAGGTCACGTTGATGTCGTTCCCCTAGGAGATCGTCAGTGGGACCATGACCCCTTTGGTGGTGAAATTCATGATGGCAAGCTTTATGGACGCGGTTCAAGTGATATGAAAAGTGGCATTGCAGCATTTGTGGTGGCCGCCATGCGCACAGCCGAACAATCCAAAAATGGAAATGGGATCAGTCTGATTATTACTGCAGGTGAAGAGACAGGCTGTGAGGGGGCTTTTTATATAGCAGCCCAAAAACAGGTGATCGATTTCATTGGTCATGTAGGCTGCTTTATTGTTGCTGAGCCTACTGCAAATGAACCCATCATTGGCCATAAAGGGGCTTATTGGTTAAGAGCAAAAGCAGAAGGTATTACAGCTCATGGATCGATGCCCGAAAGAGGAGATAACGCATTTTACAAACTGGCTAAGGGTGCACTCCTGATGGAACAGTTTCAATTTGATACCCCACCTCACGATTTAATGGGCCAAGGGACATTGAATGTCGGTACTGCTAAAGCTGGTCTGAATATCAACTCGGTTCCCGATGCAGCAGAAATGACTTTAGATATTCGCACCGTACCCGGACAAAGTCATAAACACATCTACGGCTGTTTATGCAAAGTGCTAGGGCCCAATATCAAGCTAGAAACCATCATGGATGTCGAAGGAATATATACCCCGCCAGACCACCCCTGGATCAAAACCGTCTTTGCTCAATGCCAGGCAATCAATGGCGTAGAAGCCACACCTAAGTCGATCTCTTACTTTACTGATGCATCAGCCCTAAAAGGACTGATTGGCGATCCTCCAACGGTGATCTTAGGCCCAGGGCAACCAGAAATGGCACATCAAACCAACGAGTTTTGCTATACCGAGAAAATAACCCAATCTACAGCCCTCTTTGAAAGGCTTATCATAGATTGGCAGCAACATTGATCACCTAGGGGTAAGTACAAAATGAAAATTGAGACATCACAATTTAAAGAAACAGAATCATCTGCCAATACCATCAAGATGGATGCCTATTGGATGCCCTATACACCGAATCGTTACTTTAAAAGTAAACCAAAGATTATGGTGGCTGCTAAAGGTGTTTATTACACAGATGATCATGGCCGCAAATTATTTGATGGCGCCTCTGGTCTTTGGACCTCGCCCCTCGGGCATGGTGACCCACGCATCATTGAAGCTATTCAAAAGCAATATCAAAAAATGGATTACGTACCCGCCTTTCAAATGGCTGGACCAGAAACATTTCGCCTGGCTGAAAGAATCACTCAGTACGCACCTCCAGGTTTAAATAAAGTGTTTTTTGTGAACTCTGGTTCAGAAGCTGTAGATACCTCACTGAAAATTGCTATTGCCTACCATCGCGCTAAGGGTGATGCGAGTCGCGTTCGCTTCATAGGACGCGAACGTGCATATCATGGTGGCTGTATTGGTGGTATCTCAGTTGGCGGGATTCCGACCAATAGAAAATCGTTTGGCTCAATGATGGTACCTGGTGTTGATCACCTCCCCCACACACTGAATCTTTCTCAGATGGCGTTTTCAAAAGGGATGCCCACTTGGGGGGCTCACTTGGCTGATGACTTAGAACGCATCGTCATGCTGCATGACGCTAGTAATATTGCTGCTGTCATTCTCGAACCCGTTCAAGGCTCTACTGGTGTGATTGTTCCACCGGTTGGCTACTTGCAAAAAATTCGTGAGATCTGTGACAAACACGGCATTCTCTTGATTTTTGATGAAGTCATTACAGG